>NZ_JBQOUY010000044.1:0-10601 GCF_052216985.1 Acidaminococcus nyctereutis | reverse complement strand
TGAGCCATTTGTTTTTCCTCCCTCGGTATTATGTGGGTTTTGGTCGATTTACATTATACCTAAAGGATGAGCATATGGCTCATTTTTATGAAATTATCTTTTTACACCATTATATGGACGTTACCTTTTTCACAAATGGATCAGCCGGAAATCACATTGATTCATATCCAGCATCCGGGCTGCCAGCCGCTTGCCCCGCTCCAGGTCGGCGGTGAAGCACACTTCTGCCCGGCCCAGGCCGGTCTTCCGTGCCAACCTGCGCTGTTCCAGATCATCGATAGCGGCCTGGACTGTCCGTTCTGCCGGGTCCAGGATGGTCACATCCGGCCCAAAAGCTTCCCGGATTTCTTTTTCTACAAAAGGATAATGGGTACAGGACAGCATGACCGTATCCACATCATGTTCTTTCAGCTTATCCGTATATTCCTTGATAGCTGCTGCCAGTTCTGGGCTGCCGAACTTCTCTCCCTCGATAAGGGGTACGAACTTGGGACATCCCTGGCCGAACACCTGGATTTCCGGATCGATTTCCTGGATTTCCTTCTTGTGAGCCCCGGAAGCCACCGTAAAATCGGTAGCCAGGAAGCCTACTTTTTTGTTCTTCGTAACGCCCCCTACCATACGGGCGCCCTTTTTCATGCCGATAACCGAAAAATCATAGCCGTTCTTGATGACGTCCGTTCCCAGGACCGTAATGGTGTTGCAGGCTACCACCAGCTGCTTGATCTGCCGGCGGTGCAGCCAGGTCGTCATTTCACCGACGAATTCTTCGATTTCTTCCCGGGGCCGGTTGCCATAGGGGGTCCGGGCCGTATCTCCAATAAAAATGAACCGCTCATGGGGCATTTTCTGCAGGAGCCATTTCAGGACAGTAAGTCCGCCCACACCGGAATCAATGACACCAATGGGATCTAATGGATTCATGGTTTCCCTCCTTATCATTTTTCCGTCGAACCGTACTAGGACATTATATTATAGCACGATAAAGCAGGAAACGTCTAACAAGAATTCTAATCCTATTTTCTCTCCTCCATTCCCTTCATAGCCAGCAGTTTCCGCCACAGAGGATAGATCACGTTTTCCGGTGTCTCAGGATAAGCCGTTCGAGGCAGGTCCAGGATCGGCACCCAGTGGGCGGATGTGACTTCCTGGGACAGGGCAAAAGGCTGCTTGTGGACGAAACCCAAAAATCCGTGCATGAGCATCTGCCCCTTGCTGAACCAGAAAGTCCCTTCCGGGATCAGCCGATCCAAGGTCAGTCCCAGTTCTTCCTGGACTTCCCGGTAAGCGGTTTCTTCCGCAGTTTCTCCCGGCATGATGAAACCGGAAGTGATGCTTTCATATTCCTGAGAAAGATGGGGCTGTTTGCACAAGACCACTTCATCATACTCATTGCAGAGCAGGACGATGATACAGCTGTAGAAAAAGTCGAACCAGTACCGCTGGCAGATGGAACAGAAAGGGACCAGCCCTTCATCTCCAGCTGGTTTCGGTTGGAGCTGGCTGCCGCAGGTAGGACAATATTCAAAATGCATGGGATTTCCT
This sequence comes from Acidaminococcus nyctereutis, assembly GCF_052216985.1. Lineage (NCBI taxonomy): Bacteria > Bacillati > Bacillota > Negativicutes > Acidaminococcales > Acidaminococcaceae > Acidaminococcus > Acidaminococcus nyctereutis. The sequence goes on along the minus strand of NZ_JBQOUY010000044.1, from coordinate 9,056 downwards.
CCTTTGTTCATACAGAGGTAGCATACCCAAACGGAGAAAAGGTGTCAAGTTTTTTCGCTGACCAACGGTAAACCTGCTATAATGGAACCAAGATAAAAGGAGGTTTTACTTATGCTGGACAACAAAGTCAAAGACCTGATCAATGAACAGGTCACCAAGGAATTCTATTCCGCTTATCTATACCTGGATTTCGCCAACTATTACCAGGAAAAAGGCCTGGACGGCTTCGCCCACTGGTTCGACATCCAAGCCCAGGAAGAACGGGACCATGCTATGCTCATGCGGACTTACTTACAAAATAACGATGCTCCTGTAGTCTTTGGCACCATCGACAAACCAGACATGACCTATAAGAAGCTGGATGATGCCCTGAAAGCCGCCCTGAAACATGAACAGTTCATCACCGGCTGCATCAACAAAATCTACGCCGCCGCGGACAAAGCCAAAGATTACCGGACCATGCAGTTCTTCGACTGGTTCGTAAAAGAACAGGGCGAAGAAGAAAAGAACGTGGGCGATTTGATCAAGAAGTTCGAACTGTTCGGCAGCGATCCTAAAGGGCTGTATGCCCTGAACCAGGAACTCCTGGCCAGAGTCTACGCCGCACCGACCCTGGTGCCTTGAGGGAAAAACATAAGGGGGTGTTGCACGTTACGTGCAACACCCCCGGTCTCATAAGCCGTATAGCGGCTCGGTCTCGGGTCTCGAGTCTCGAGCCGAATGAGAAATTTGCAAGCAAATTTTTTGAATGTACAAACCCTAATCTGCTAACGATAAGATATTCGTTTCTATATCCAGCACGATACTGGTTCTACACTTTCAAAAGAACCTGGCCATGGGAACAGGTTCTATCCAACGGCTCGAGACTCACGACTCGAGACCCGAGACCTCAAAAAGAGGCTGTTGCGCATGCAACAGCCCCCTTTTCACGTTCAAACCAGCAGTTCCTTGGGCGTCAGCAGCAGGACATTCTCCTCCCTGGCCTCTGTTTCTAACCTTGGGGTAAAACCAGCACGGGAAAACAATACGTACTGGATTTTCCGCCCCTTCCGGACCAATTCACTCCGCTCCTGGAGCAACCGCAGGACCGACAGATCCATAGGGTCCTGTTTCCATTTACATTCTCCGCAAAGGACATGCTGTTCATCAGTGCAGACCAGATCAATTTCCTCTTCTCTCCGTTTCCGTGGATCTGTTCCCCACCAGCTTCCGTACTGGAGATACAACGGGTATCCTTTGCCTTGCTTTACCTGGTATTGAATATACTGGAGAGCGATTTCTTCAAATACATGCCCGAAATAGGCTGGAAATTGCGGCCGAATTTTCTGCTCCCAGGCCTGCTTTCCCATTCCCAGGGCAATCAGAGAGCTGCAGCCAGGAAGGAAGCGGAACCAGAAACGGTACAGATTGTCTGCCAGCTGATAAAGACTTTTCCGGGATGAGGTATTCTCCACCGGCTGTATTTTACGGACCAACTCCAGATCCTGGAGATTCTTTAGGTAAAAAACCAGACCGTTGGTATCCTTGCCCACTGCGGAAGCAATTTCATGGAGCCGGTTGGCACCATGGGCGATAGCTGTAAGGATGCTGTTGTACACAGCTGGTTCCCGCAATTCCTGGAGCATCAGGTTTTCCGGTTCCTCCTGGAGATGCCCGCTAGGAGAAAGCAGTTCCTCACACACCGCTTCTTCCAGATTTCCATAATGGGACAGATACAGAAGATACTGGGGAATCCCATCACAGATTCCATAAGCCATCATTTTTTCCTCTTCTGTCCATCCTGGGAAAAACCGGACGGCTTCGTAATAGGGAAGAGCATGGAGTTTCAACTGGGCCATTCTCCGTCCATAAAGAGGACTCTGGTAACTGAGCACCTGCCGTTCCATGAAACTCATGGACGATCCACACAGAATCAGATACAGTTCCGTATCCTTCCACTCCTGATCAATGACCTTCTGCAGGATGGAGGAAATTTCCGGAGCCGCTTTGGCCAGATAGGGATATTCATCAATGACAAATACCAAACGTTTGTGCCGTCCCACTTCGGTCAGATAAGCAAACAGATCTTCAAAACTGGAAAAAGAATCCAGCAGCCGGGTCTGAAGATCCGGAATCTGCTCCCGTACAGCTGCCGTCAGGTTGGCCAGCTGCTCTTTTTTGCTCTGCTCTGTAGCCATGAAATAAACCGCCGGCTTATCCTGGATAAATTCCCGGATCAACCGGGTCTTCCCCACCCGCCGCCGTCCGTAAATTACAGGGAATTCAAAATGTCCAGATCCATAGCGTTTTTCCAGAGCTGCCAGTTCCTGCTTTCTGCCGATGAACATAGAGATTCCCTCCTGTAAATAATATAGTCGTAATTAGCATAGTCGTAGCTATACTAGTCATGACTATATTATCATATTCAATCCGATCATGCCACTCCTTGATTCCATTTGCCTCTTTCCATTCTTCACTTTATAATAATCCCATCCATTGAAAATGAAAGGATGATGGTTCCATGTCCCCTGAAACTTTTCTTGCGATCCTGACCCGAGCCAGCCGGCTAAAGACGGCCACCCGCCACTGTTGGACCGCACCTGGCCGCCAGGAAAGCGTGGCGGACCATTCCTGGCAGATGGCCCTGATGGTCCTCCTGTTGTCCCAGGAACCGGAATTCCAGGAGATGGACCTGGACCGGGTGATCCGGATGTGCCTGATCCACGACCTGGGAGAAGCCTTTACCGGGGATATCCCCACCTTTGCCAAAGGAGACCGGGACCGCGCCGCAGAACAAGACTGCTGGGACAAGTGGCTGGCCACCTTTCCGGAAGAAAACCGGCAGGAATGGCAGGCCTTGCTGGCAGAAATGGAGACCCAGGAAACCCAGGAAGCCAAACTATACAAGGCCCTGGACAAGCTGGAAGCAGTGATCAGCCACAACGAATCAGACCGGGGCACCTGGCTGCCCCTAGAATACGATCTCCAGTTCACTTACCCGGAAAAAGCCGTCCAGTTCTCTCCCTGGCTGAAAGAACTGAAAAAAGCAGTGGACCAGTGGACAAGAAAAAAGATAAAAGGATGACCTTGCCCCCTTGCTTTGCATCTGCTATAATAGCGATGCTTGCTCGGAGGGCAAATCATTCGCTGGAAATAATAAGCTGGATAAGGCAACCGATTGAAACATCGGTTCGTCTTATCCAGCTTTTTTGTTTGATGGCTTTCCACCTTTTATTTCACCCTTCCGGCAAGCTTTCTCCATGATTTTCATGATTATTCTTGCGAAAGGACGGCGTATCTGATGGAACGAACCAATTTATTTACCGAAGGAAAGATCCTTCCCTCCCTGCTCCGTTTTTCCGTAACAGTCTTAGGGGCCCTTTTCCTCCAGGCTTTATACGGAGGTGTTGATCTGCTGGTGGTAGTGCAATTTGCCGGCACAGGGGATGTTTCCGGGGTAGTCACTGGCAGTTCTCTGCTGAATACCCTGACCATGATCATCACCGGTCTCTCCATGGGAGTGACGATCATGGTGGGCGAAGCCATCGGCCGCCGGAAACCGGAACAGGCCGGACAAGCCATCTGCAGTGGAATCCTGCTTTTTTTCTTACTGGGACTTTTGCTGACTGTGGGGCTCATGACCGGCGCCCCCACCCTGGCCCGGTGGTTCCAGGCTCCTGAAAAAGCTTTCCTGCCTACGGTCCATTATATTCAGATCTGCGGGACCGGATCCCTGTTTATCGTTGCTTACAACCTGCTGGGAGCCATTTTCCGAGGCTTGGGAGACGCCCGGACACCTTTGCTGGCAGTATTGATTGCCTGTATCATGAACATTGCTGGAGATCTGCTGTTGGTGACTGTTTTCCATATGGGAGCCACCGGTGCCGCGCTGGCCACCGTGAGTTCTCAGGGAATCAGTGTCCTGACGGCAGTCCTGCTCCTGCGCCACCGGACACTCCCTTTCCCCATCCGCCGGGAATTTTTCCATCTTCCCTGGGCCCTGATCTTCCAGGAACTGCGTCTGGGACTGCCCGTAGCGCTCCAGGAATTGTTTGTGGGCACCTCTTTCATAGTCATCCAGGGGGTGGCCAACACTTTCGGGGTAGTGTCCTCTGCCGGGGTAGGCATTGCAGAAAAAGTCTGTGCCTTCATTATGCTGGTGCCTTCTGCCTATATGCAGTCCCTGTCCGCCTTTGTGGCCCAGAATCGAGGCGCTAGGAAACCCCAGCGTGGCCGCCAGGCCCTCTTTAACAGCCTGATAACCGCCGGAGCGGCCGGTCTTTTTATGTTCTTCACCCTGTTTTTCCACGGAGACGTCCTGGCCTCTTTGTTCAACCGGGAACCGGACGTGATTGATGCCGCTGCCAGTTACCTCCAATCCTACGGAGTGGATGGCTTCCTGAGCCCCTTGCTTTTCTGTTTCATCGGCTTCTTCAACGGCTGTCAAATGACCCTTTTCGTCATGCTCCAAGGTATGCTGGGTTCTCTGTTTGTCCGGATTCCCCTGGCTCTTTTCATCAGCCAGATACCCGGTGCCACCCTATTCCACATCGGCCTCAGCACCCCGGCCTCCAGTGTGTGAATGTCAACGAAAAAGTGAGCCACGTGCTTGCCAAAAATTGAGCCACTGTGATCATGAATAATTGAGCCACATGCTTATCAATTTTTGAGCCACCTATCAACTCTCTTTCTTTTCAACATGGCTTTGCAGGCGGTATGAGTTACCATTCATATTCAGTATGTGAGAATGGTAGGTTAGCCGATCTACCAGGGCCGAGACCAAAGCCGCATTCGAAAACATCTCGGTCCATTTTGAAAATTCCAGATTGGTGGTAATCACGGTGCTGGAGCGTTCTGAACGTTCAGCAATCACCTTGAACAGCAGTCCGGATTCCTCCTGGTTAAACTTTGCGTAACTTAATTCATCCAACAGCAGCAGATCTGCTCCAGCGATGGTCTTTTCCATCTTTCGTAACTGGTAATCACTCCTTGCTTCTTTGAACTCGGCTGCCAAGGTACTGGCATTATAAAATAGGACCTTGTATCCCAAGATACATGCTTTAATTCCAATTGCCGTCATCAGATGGGTCTTCCCGGTCCCGGGATTCCCCACCATGACCATGTTTTCATGTCGGCGTATAAAGTCACAGCTGGCCAATTGCTTAACATATTCAGGCTTAACATACTGAAGCCTGCTCATATCAAACTCTTCCAGAGTTTTCATCAATGGAAAGTGCGCTCGTTTCAAACGGGTCTGTCGTTTCTTTTCCTGACGGGTCTCATACTCCCGTTTCATTAGTTCCAGAACGAACGCTTCAACACTCTGGCCAGGCTGGTAATGATGCACCTCCTTATCCAAATTTCCAAAGGTCGGTATCTTCAGCTGTTTGGCATAATACCGCAGGGCTTCTGTTATCCCGGGTTCTGGCATATACTGTTTCCTCCCAATAAAGAATCATAAGAGGACAGATCCACCTGCTTCACAACGACCTGGTCCTGTATCACGACCGGTTGTGTAGACCTGGCCAGAAATTCATTTTTTCTCTTCCAGAAAGCATCCTCTCCTTGTTCCGTGCATATTTTCAGAATCTCCATAAGATTCTTTGCTGTGAACTCGCTGCTTTCAAGCAGCTGCATAAGCCGGGGACTAATGTTTTGCTTCACCGGCCGTGCCTGCAGTATGCTGCGGGGTTTCTGTTTCAACAAAGGAAGGTAATGGGATAGGCTGAGGATTTGCTGTTGTTTCTCATAGCAGCGTTCATGCACTGCAACGGCCTTTCCATCGATCAGGATGGTGACTTTTTCGGCTGTGGCTTTGAAAGCAGCTTCCTGTCCCACATATTTTACGGGTGTTGGCCGTCCTGATACAGAATGGGTGTCTATATACTTACGGCAGTATCCTCCAATCTGTTGGTTCAATTCATCCAGGGAATCGGCCCGGGGAACCGGGACCAATACATTCCGACGGATGAACCCGACCAGGTTTTCTACCAATCCCTTTTCATTGCCGCTCCGGACATTGCAGAAATCAGGAAAAAAGCAGTAATGGGCTGCCAAAGCCTCATAGTTTTCCTGAGGAATCGCAAGTTTCCCAGATCCGTTCTTTACGGCGACCTTGGCATTGTCAAAAATGACACGTCTGGGAACGCCTTAAAAAAATTCGAAAACCCTGATAATTCCTTCCAGGAAAGCTTCGCTGTTTTGCTTGCGGAAACAGAATACGAAAGGGGCGCAGCTGTAGCAAAGCCTGGCGCAAAAAGTATTGACTAAAGTCCGGTTCCCCTTCAAATAAACATAAGCCGTTCCAAAATCAGTTTGCATGGCGCTACCAGGTTCAAACTCCAGAGGGACATAAGCCCCCATAAGATTGCCGCGAAGCTTGCGAACCAAGGCACGGACGGTACTCTCACCTCCAGTGAAATTCATTTCAGCGACCAAGCGATGATAGATTCGTCGTGCTGTATGATGCTGTTTCTTATTGGGTTCCAACGCATCTTCCTGCAGACACTACTGGATAAATTGGATGATGTCCGGCGTCATCATGCTGGCGGCCCGGCAATAACTGGCCCGAAGGCCAGCATAGGTATCCCCGTGCCAATATTTTGCAACAGTGTTACGGGAAATTCCCAGTTGCTTTGCAATCTGACGCTGACTCAGTCCTTCCACAAGAAATTTGTGGCGGATTGCCGCATATTCGTCCATTGTGACACTCACCTTGTTTCTATCCCAAAATCGGATTTTCGGGCTGCGCTAACAAGCCCGCGACTCACGACTCGCGACCCGAGGCCAAAGGGGATGTGAAAAAATGAAGAATCATTTTTTCACATCCCCTTTTTAATGGAATATCCTCAGCAACACATTCAATATCACACTGACCACGATACAGGTGACCACTGGAAAATAAAAACTTCCATGTTTCCCTGTAATATGGATATCCCCGGGCAGGTGCCCCAGGGGAAACAGATTCGATCCGAATTCTATCACAAGCCCTGCCACCACCAGCAGCAGGCCCAACGTAATCAGCATCCTTCCCATGTTTTCATCTCCCGTTTCTCTTTTGTTCCTATTGTACCATGTTTCGCCTATTTCTTGCCCTTATACGAAAATTTTACGGAAATCCGACGGAATTTCTACACTTCCCTGTTATACTGAAACCATCCAAAAGGTATTTCCAAAAAAAAAGAAAGGCGGGGATGTTCCATGGCCAAGACCTATGTCATCGATACCAATGTGCTGATCCAGGCGCCCCATGCGCTTCTCTGTTTCGAAGAAAACCGGCTGGTGCTGCCTCTGGTGGTCCTGGAAGAGTTGGATGGCCTGAAAAAAGCCGAAGGGGAACGAGGCTTCAATGCCCGCCAGGCCATCCGCACCCTGGAAGATCTGCGCCGGACCGGGAATCTGATAGCGGGGGTTCCCTTGCCCAATGGAGGGACCCTGCGGGTGGAAACCAACTGTGTCCACGAGCCCCTTCCCGAATCCCTGCCTGAGGACAAAAGCGACAACCGGATCCTGAAAATCTGCCAGCATCTGGCAGCCGACCACCCGATCTTGGTGACCAAAGATCTGGTACTGCGTCTGAAGGCCCAGCTGCTGGGCATCGAAGCCCAGGATTTCAGCACGGAACAGGTAAATGCTGGGGAGCAGCAATACCTGGGCAGGGTAGAATGTTTCGTCCCGGAAAAAGACTTTGACCGGTTCACCACGGAAGGTGTTCCCACCGACCTGCCGTACCAGTGTGATGAAACTGGAGCCTCCCATCCTGTTTCCCTGGTCCAAAACGAATTCGTCCTTCTGAAAGCAGATGCTTCTCTTCGAAAGACCCATTTGGGCCGGGTGTGGGGCGACCGGGTGATTCCCCTGGAATATGCCAGGGAAACGCCCTATGGAGTCAAACCCCGAAATGCCGGCCAATACTTCATGCAGGAAGCCCTCATGAAGCCAGCTGCTGAAGCGCCTCTGGTCATCGTCAAGGGACAGGCCGGTACCGCCAAGACCTTCTACGCTCTGGCGGTGGGCCTAGAGAAGCTGCTGAATCAATCTTCGGAAGAATACCGCCGGATCCTGATCTGCCGGCCCAATGCCCAGTTCGATTCCGATATCGGCTTCCTGCCCGGGGATGAACAGGAAAAGATTTCTCCCTTGATGCGGCCCATTATGGACAATCTGGAACAGCTGCTGGACGAAGACGAAGATTCCCGCTACGATGATGAACTGGAACTGGAAAGCCGGCTTATGGAAATCTTCGACCGGAACCTGATCCAGATGGAAGCTCTGAATTTCATCCGGGGACGTACCCTGGAAAAGATCTATCTGATCATCGATGAGGCCCAGAACATGACCCCCAACCAGGCCAAAGGCATCATTACCCGGGCGGGGAAGGGCACCAAGGTGATCCTGCTGGGGGACCCCAACCAGATCGACAAACCTTTCCTGGATGAACGGACCAATGGTCTCAGCTATGCTTCTGAAAAAATGAAAGGCAGTCCCCTGTGCTGTCAGGTCACCATGCTGCCTTCTGAATGTGAACGGTCCCCTCTGGCCCTGGAAGCCATCCGGAGACTTTGATAAAGGAGATGAATCGGGCAGAGCCTCTAGGCACGTCAGAGCCAGCATCATACAATGAAAGGCAGCCATAGCCTGGCTGTCTTTCTTCGTCCAGTGACCAGTGACAAAAAGGACTGGGAAGAAATGAATTCCTCATTTCTTCCCAGTCCTTTTCTCCTAACCGGCAGCTCCCTATCCTCCCGGACCGTTTCCAGTCGAGTACTTTCGGCGTATAAGGGCTTAACTGCTGTGTTCGGCATGGGAACAGGTGGGTCCCCTTAGCTATCGCCACCGGATTTTCAATTGAAGGCATGAGCCCTCAAAACTTCATGAAGAGACGTTTCTTTGCTGTCCGGATTCCTCCGTCCAGCGGCCCGATTTAAGTCAAGCCCTCGACATATTAGTACAGGTCAGCTTAACATATTGCTACGCTTCCACACCCTGCCTATCAACCTGGTCTTCTTCCAGGTGTCTTACCAGCTTATGCTGTGAGAGATCTCATCTTAAGGATGGTTTCACGCTTAGATGCTTTC
>NZ_JBQOUY010000043.1:0-10733 GCF_052216985.1 Acidaminococcus nyctereutis | reverse complement strand
CGATTCCGTTCTCGGATTTTACTGCTTTCGATGGTGAAATTAAAATAAAAACAGACGTGAGCAAAAATCGCTCACGTCCGTGTGTGGTAGATGAATTGGAGCTTACCCCAACATTTGACAAAGAACCAGAAAAAGGGGGTGTGAAAAAATCCACGCCCCCTGTCGCGGGCAGCAAAGCTGCCTGTCACTGGTCACTTATCAAAGGGGCTGTTGCGTATGCAACAGCCCCTTTTGCTTATTTCTTTTCTTCTTTTTCTTTCTTCACCACGGTGCTCCGGATATGGAGTTCCCGCAGCTGCTTTTCGTCCACCACATTGGGTGCCTGGCACATCAGGTCGATGGCACTCTGGGATTTCGGGAAAGCGATTACGTCACGGATGGACGGCCGTTTGGCCATGAGCATCACCAGACGGTCCAGGCCGAAGGCCAGGCCCCCATGGGGAGGTGCTCCGAATTCAAAGGCTTTCAGCAGGAAGCCGAATTTTTCCTGAGCCTGTTCGTCGGTGAGGCCGATGGCTTCGAAGACCTTCTTCTGGATGTCTTCCCGGTGGATACGTTCGGAACCACCGCCGATTTCCACCCCGTTCAGCACCATGTCGTAGGCTTTGGCATAGACATGACCGGGATCAGTGAGGAGCTTGTCCACATCTTCATCGCAGGGAGCGGTGAAGGGATGGTGCATGGCCACATACCTGTGTTCTTCTTCGCTGTATTCGAACATGGGGAACTTCACCACCCAGGTGAAGCACAGTTTGTCCTTGTCGATAAGGCCCAGGCGCTTGCCCATTTCCAGACGCAGGGCGCCCAGAGCGGCAGCCACCACCTGGGGCTTCCGGTCGGCCACGAACAGCAGCACATCGCCTTTTTCTGCCTTGCCGGCTTCCAGGATCCGCTGCATTTCTTCGTCAGAGAAGAATTTGGCGATAGGAGATTTGATGGAGCCGTCATCGTTGACTATGATCCAGGCCAGGCCCTTGGCACCGTAGATGCCTACGAATTCCACCAGGCCGTCCAGTTCTCTCCGGGGAATCTTATTGTAGCCCTTCACGTTGATGGCTTTCACCAGGCCGCCCTTTTCGATGATGTCCTTGAACACCTTGAACTGGGTCCCCTGGAGGGCTTCATTCATGTTCACCAGCTGCATGCCGAACCGCAGGTCCGGTTTATCGCTGCCGTATTTGTCCATGGCTTCATCCCAGGTCATCCGGGCCATGGGCACGGGCACATCCACGCCCAGGGTTTCCTTGAACACATAGGCGATCAGTTTTTCCGTGAGGGCCATGATGTCATCTTGGTCCACAAAGGACATTTCCATATCCAGCTGGGTGAATTCCGGCTGCCGGTCGGCCCGCAGGTCTTCATCCCGGAAGCACCGGGCAATCTGGAAATACCGTTCCATGCCGGCAATCATCAGCAGCTGTTTGAACAGCTGGGGAGACTGAGGCAGGGCGTAGAACTTGCCAGGGTTCACCCGGCTGGGCACCAAGTAGTCCCGAGCTCCTTCCGGAGTGCTCCGGATCAGATCCGGGGTCTCGATTTCCAGGAAATCCTGTTTGTCCAGGAAGTCCCGAACTGCCTTGGTCACCCGATGGCGGAGGATCAGGTTCTGCTGCATTTCCGGACGCCGCAGATCCAGGTACCGATAGCGGAGACGGACGTTTTCATCCACGTCGATGCCATCCTGGATATAGAAAGGCGGAGTCTTAGAAGGATTCAGCACGTTCAGGTCCTTGACCACCACTTCCACGTCCCCTGTAGGCAGATGGGGATTGACGGTTTCCGCGCTCCGTTCCCGGACCAGGCCTTTGACCTGCAGCACATATTCGCTGCGGACCCCTTCGGCCTTGTGGAAATCTTTTTCATCGTGGGCCGGGTCGATGACCACCTGCACCAGACCGTGACGGTCCCGGAGATCGATGAAGATGATGCCGCCGTGGTCACGCCGTTTGCTTACCCAGCCGCACAAGGTAACCGTCTTGCCGGCATCTGCTTTTCTCAAGTCACCGCAATGATGACTGCGTTCCATACTCATTCTTGTTCACACCTCTGGTCTTTATTTGTTGAAATAGGCTTCCAAAGCCCCGAAACATACTTCTTCCTGGCTGCTGTCCGCCATGTTCCGGACGGTGACAGCGCCCCGGGACCGTTCTTCTTCCCCGAAGATCAGGGCGAAACGGGCCTGTTCCCGGTTGGCCTGCTTCATCTGGGCCTTCATGCTCCGTTCCACCAGGTTCATATCGCAGACAAGGCCTTTGCTCCGCAGGTTGGTGATCACCCGGAAGGCATCGGCCACGCCCCCTTCATCAGGGATGACGGCGAAGATATCCACGGCTTCCTTGCCGGTGGGCAGCAGGTTCTGTTTTTCCATGGCCAGGAGGATCCGTTCCAGGCCGATGGCAAAGCCCACGCCGGGAGTGCTGGGGCCGCCCAGTTCTTCCACCAGACCGTCATACCGTCCGCCGCCGCCTACAGCGCTCTGGGCGCCCAGGGGAGCGTACTGGATTTCGAAAGCGGTCTTGGTGTAGTAGTCCAGGCCCCGTACCAAGTTGCTGTCCACTTCGTATTCCACCCCTGCTTCATCCAGCAGTTTCTTCACGGTTTCGAAGTGGGCCCGGCATTCGTCGCACAGGTGGTCGGTGATCTTGGGGGCACCGGCCATGAAGGGCTTGTCCGCGTCCACTTTGCAGTCCAGGATCCGCAGCGGGCTCCGATCGAACCGGCTCTGGCAGTCTTCGCACAGTTCGCCCAGATGCGGACGGAAGTAGTCCTGGAGCAGTTTCCGATGCTGGGGCCGGCAGTTGGGGCACCCTACGGAGTTGATCTTCAGTTTCAGATCCTTCAGGCCGAACCGTTTCAGCACGGTCAGGGCCAAGAGGATCACTTCCGCATCCACCACAGGAGATTCCGCCCCCAGGGCTTCTACCCCGAACTGGTGGAACTGTCTCATACGGCCTGCCTGGGGCCGGTCGTACCGGAACATAGGTCCGATATAAAACACTTTCAGCGGCATGGGTTCCGCATACAGCTTATTTTCCACAAAGGACCGGACCACGGATGCGGTATTTTCCGGACGCAGGGTCAGGCTGCGGCCGCTCCGGTCCGTAAAGGTGTACATTTCCTTGTCCACTACGTCCGTGCCGTCTCCGATTCCTCTCTGGAAGAGTTCGGTATGTTCAAAGATCGGGGTCCTGATTTCCTGATAATTGAATTCCCGGCATACTTCACGAATGATTTGTTCGGCATAGCGCCAGCCATTGATGGTACCCGGCAGAATGTCTTTGGTACCGCGCGGTGCCCCTGTTAACATAAAAATCCCCTCCGTCCACAGAACTTGTTTGAACTTATTAATTTTAACACAGTTTATTGTTTTTTATCAACTGACTCAAGACTTTCTTCTCCGGCATGCCAGAAGTACCCATAGAGAACTTTGATGATGGCCAGGACCGGAACTGCGAAGATCAGGCCGGCCACCCCGCCGATTTGGCCCCCGATCATCACCGCCAGGATGATCAGCACCGGATGCAGGGTGATGCTGTGCCCCATCAGGTTCGGCATGATCACCTGGGCATCCACCTGATAGTACACCAGATACAGCACCAGGACTTTCAGGGCCAGGGAGGGCTTTTGGAGCAGGGCGATGAACACGGCTGCCAGGGTCCCTACCACCGATCCTACCAGGGGAATCATTTCGCTGATCATGGCCAGAAAGCCCAGCACCAGGGTATACTGGACCCCCAGGATGGAGTTCCCGGCTGTGAGGCAGGCAGCAGCCACGAAGCAAAGCTTGAACATATTGTCCACATAGGCGCAGAGCATACGCCCCATATCCGACAGCACCCGGTCCGCCAGAGGCTGCTTTTCATAGGCAAAGAGCCCTACCACCATCTTTTTCAGGGTCCGCCAGTCCTTCAGGAAATAGAAGCTGAGGAAGGGGACCAGGGCCAGACTCACTAGGCTCTTGGCCGCCTGGACGGTGGAAGCCAGCATATCTTTCAAAAGGCCCATGATATAGCTGCTCAGGCTGCTGGCCGCCTGCTGGAGCATCTCCCGGGTATTGGGCGGCAGCTTCTGGGCCTCGCTGCCCAGGAACAGGCTGATGCTTTCGTTGGCTTTGGCCGCCAGCCCCGGCATGGCTTTCAGCAGGGTGTTCACCTGGGTCACTAGGGGAACGATCAATACATTGGCTGCTGCATACAGGAACAGGCCGAACAGGAAAAAGGCGATGAGCACCGCCAGGGTATTGGGAAAGGCCCTTCCTTTGATCTTCAGTCGTTCCAGCCGGTCCACGATAGGATACAGCAGGAAGCTCATCCCCACCGCCAGGAACACCGGCAGGAACCAGTGGCCCAGGAGGTAGAACACTCCGAACCCAGCCAGGCCCGCCAGCAGTTTGGCCACCAGTCCCCGGGGCTTTTGTTGCACATCCATCATGCACTCACGACCTTACTGGAGGAACGGATTCCTGCGCCGTTCCCAGCCCACTGTGGTGGCCGGTCCATGGCCGGGCAGCAGCTTGTAGTCATCGGGCAGCACCAGCAGCTTGGTCTTGATGGAATCCAGGATGGCGTCATAGGAACCTCCCGGCAGATCCGTCCGGCCGATGCTTTCCAGGAACACTGTGTCCCCGCAGAACACCACTCCATCTCCGATGATGCAGACGCCGCCCCGGGTATGGCCCGGGGTAGCAGCGATGGTGAAATCCAGGCCTGCTGCTGTGAGCTTTTCCCCATCGGTGAAGTATGCATCGGGGGGATCGAATTTTTTGTCCCGGTTGGTGGAATAGGACAGGCTGCTGTTCCACACCCGGAGCATGGGCGCATCTTCCCGGCTCATATAGACTTTGGCGCCGGTGGCCGCCTTGACTTCATCCAGGGCGGAGATATGGTCCCCGTGACCATGGGTGAGGAAGATGGCGGGCACTTTTTCGATACCGGCCTTCTTCACCGCATCCATGATCCGGTCGGCTTCATCTCCCGGATCCACGATGATGCCTTCGTTATTGGCTTCGTTCTTGATGATGTAACAATTTTCCTGGATCGGTCCCACGACCACCCGATAGATCTTCATAGTTTCCTTTTCCCTCCTAAAACATCTTCCCGCTGTCCAGCAGGATGGTGACCGGCCCATCGTTCACCAGGGCCACTTCCATATGGGCCTGGAACTGCCCGGTCTCTACGGTCAGCCCCTTGTCCCGGAGCTTCCGGCACAAGTCCTCATACAGCCGGTTGGCTTCTTCCGGAGGCGCTGCCTGGGTGAAGGAAGGTCTCCTGCCATGGCGCACATCCCCGTACAGGGTGAACTGGGACACCAAGAGGATGCTGCCTCCCACCTGGGCCACCGACTGATTCATCTTTTCTTCTTCGTCTTCAAAGATCCGGAGCCCGGCCAATTTCTCCGCCAGGTAGGCTCCGTCCTTTTCTGTATCTCCCCGGGCCACGCCCAGAAGGACCAGCAGCCCCTTTCCGATGGAGCCCACCTTGCGGCTTTCCACGGTAACGGAGGCCTCTTTGACCCGCTGTACCACTGCTCTCATGACTGCCTCACGTTCCGGACACTTTCCGGTCCACTTTATAGACGCCCTTGATCCGGCGCAGCCGGCCGATGATATAGTTCAGCTGGTCCAGGCTGCTGATATCCAGCCCCATGTCCACATAGGCTGTCTTATTGGGGTTGGTATGGGCATTGATGGAATTGATGTTCACTTTGGTTTCGCTGGCCACGGTCATGATATTGGCCATGACCCCGGGCTGATCCACCGCCGTCAGACGGAGCACCACCTTATAGGCAGCATCCGTATCCACATTCCAGGAGACGTCGATCATCCGGTTGGGATCTTCCGTATTGGCCAGCACATTGGGACAGTCTGCCCGGTGGACGGAAACGCCGTGGCCCCGGGTGATGTACCCTACGATAGGGTCTCCAGGGATAGGATTGCAGCATTTGGCCAGCTTGACCATGATGTCGTCCTCTCCCTTCACCAGGATACCGTGGCTGCCCTTGTGGGTCTTCACGGTCTTAGGCTTCAGTTCGCTGAGGAGCTGGGACAGGTTCTTGGTGGTGTTCTGGCGCTGGGCCTTCTTGTACAGGTCCACCAGCTTCACCATGACCCCGTTCACCATCAGCCCGCCGTATCCGAGAGCGGCCAGCAGGTTCTCCACGCTACCGTCCATATGGCACCGGACCGCCACTTCCTTCAAGTTGTCGGAGCTGAGCATGGTGTTCACATCGTACCCCAGGCGCCGGCACTCCCGTTCCAGCATTTCCCGTCCATTGACGATGTTCTCTTCCCGCCGTTCCTTCTTGAAGAACTGTTTGATCTTGTTCTTGGTCTGGCTGGATCCTACGATATTGATCCAATCCCGGCTGGGTCCCGGAGACTGCTTGGACGTGATGATCTCTACGATGTCCCCATTCTTCAGGTGGTAATCCAAGGGCACGATCTTCCCGTTCACCTTGGCCCCCACGCAGCTGTTGCCCACCCCGGTGTGGACCCGGTAGGCAAAATCGATGGGTACGGAGCCTTCCGGCAGATCCAGTACATCTCCCTGGGGAGTGAAGACGAACACCTCGTCAGAGAACACATCCATCTTCACCGTATCCACGAATTCATGGGGATCCCGCATATCCTTATGCCATTCCAGCAGCTGCCGGAGCCAGGCCATCTTGGCATCCACACTCTTGTCGGAAGAGCTGGGCATCTTGGAGCCGCCGCTTTCCTTATACCGCCAGTGAGCTGCCACCCCGTATTCAGAGACCTTGTGCATCTCGAAAGTCCGGATCTGGATTTCCAGGGGCTGTCCGCTGGAAGCCACCACCGTCGTATGCAGGGACTGGTAGCCATTGGATTTGGGCACGGCGATATAGTCCTTGAACCGGCCCGGGATGGGTTTCCACTTCCCATGGACGATCCCCAGGACCCCATAGCAGTCCTTCACCGTATCCACCAGCACCCGGACGGCCAAAAGATCGTAGATCTCGTTGATGGTCTTGTGGTCCCGCTGCATCTTCTTGTAGATGCTGTAGAAGCTCTTGGGGCGGCCCTGGATCTGGCAATTGATACCGGCTTCCTCGCACAGTTTCCGCAGTTCGTCCATGGCCTCCTGGACCATGGCTTCCCGCTCGTGCCGCTTGCTCTTCACCTGTTCTACCAGTTCGTAGTAATGCTGGGGTTCCATATAGCGGAAGGCCAGATCTTCCAGTTCCCATTTGATGGCATAGATCCCCAGCCGGTGGGCCAGAGGGGCATAGATCTCCAGGGTCTCCGAAGAGATCCGTTTCTGCTTGTTCACCGGCATGTATTTCATGGTCCGCATGTTGTGCAGCCGGTCCGCCAGTTTGATCAGTACCACCCGGATATCCTTGGCCATGGCCAGGAACATTTTCCGGTAGTTCTCCACCTGCTGTTCTTCCCGGGAGATATATTCGATCTTGCCCAGCTTGGTGACCCCGTCCACCAGCATGGCCACTTCCCGGCCGAAGATATCCTCCATCTGGTCCAAGGTCACATCCGTATCTTCTACCACATCATGCAGGAAGGCAGCGGCCAGCGTCACGTCATCCATCTGGAGCTGGGCCAGGATGGTGGCCACCCCCAGCGGATGGATGATATAGGGTTCCCCGGAAGCCCGTTTCTGCTTGGCATGGGCCTCTGCCGCGAAGTTGTACGCTTCCCGGACGAATTCCACCTGCCGCGGGGTCAAATATTTGCCGATGCGGGCATAGAATTCTTCCGCACTGATCGGCTTGTCATCGAGCTGTTCCATTGTCTCACCTTCCTGTCATCCAAAGAGCGGCGATTTCTGCCGGCTGCAGCTTCCAGCTGCGGTTCAGTTCCTGGAAATGGGCATCATAGGCCGCCTGGAGGGCCTGGAACCCTTTGGAATCCTGCATATTCTTGTGGCCTGTATCGCCCAGGGAAACCAACCCGGATTCCCTGGTGAACAGGTGCAATTCATAAAAGATAGCGAGGACAGCCTGGCTGATCCGATACCCTTCCCGGGTGGTCAGCCGGAGCAGCTGGGCTTCTTGGCAGGCTCCCTGCTGCTGGAGACGACTCCGGATGGCCGCATAGCAGAACCGCATCCCGGCCAAATCGGGATACTGCCGGCGGAGAGCATCTCTCCGGGCCAGCAGATCCTCCCGGCCGTACAGGAGATACAGCCGTCCCTGCCAATCCTTGGTCAGAGGGAATCTTCCCGGTGCCAGGATCTTTTCTGCCCCGCCATCATAAAACACCACAGTATGGACACCCTCCGGCAGAGGTTCTCCATAAACGGCGCTATGGATGCCCGGGAATTTTTGCTGCAGGGCAACACTATCCTCCCCATATACTACCGTCTTTTTATCTTTTTGTAAAATACTATTTAACTCTGTCTCTTTATTCCGGTTCTCGTGCCGCCAGTCAATAATGGTGTATGGAGCTTCTACCGCCGATACTTCCAGATCCACCGCCGTAACCCCTCGGAAGGTGTTCAGCCGGGGAGAAAAGGCGACAGCAGCCACTTCCCCTGGATAAAAGGAATGGAACCGGGGACCTTCCTGCCACAGGAGTCCCTTGTACTGGAACCCTCCCTGTTCCAGGAGAAACTTCAAATGGTTCTGATCCCGGCCCAGGAGGGAGACTTCCTGGATCCGGGCTTTGGCAAACCCCAGTACCGGCGCCGGATTGCCTACCCCGAAAGGTTCCAGTTTGGCCAGTTCCTGGACGGCTTCCACAGTGACTTCCCGTCCTTCCGGCACAAAATAATCTGGCACAGCCGCCGGTTCATAGGGTTTGTGATCCAGCATCTCCGCTACCGTCCGGGCAAAAGCTTCCCGGAAAGCAGGGATTTCCGAGGTCTTCATGGTAAGGCCGGCCGCCTGGGCATGGCCCCCGAACTGGACCAGATGCTCCCGGCACCGGTCCAGGGCCTGGTACAAGTCCAGGGGCGGGATGCTCCGGCAGGACCCTTTGGCCGTATCCCCGCTGATGGAAAGGAGGACCGAAGGCAGATGGTACTTTTCCGTCATCCGGGAAGCTACGATGCCGATGACCCCCGGGTGCCACCCTTCCTCTCCCAGGACGATGCCCCATTCCGGGCTCCCCAGCCGTGCCAGCTGATGTTCTGCCTCTTCAAAGATTTTCTGGCTCAGCGCCTGCCGTTCCTGATTGGCCGAATTCAGTTCTGCCGCCAGTTCCCTGGCTTTCTCCGGATCCTGGGCGGTCAGGAGATGCACGGCCGTCATCGCATCATCCAGACGGCCGGCCGCATTGATCCGGGGCCCCAAGCCGAAGCCGATGGTGCCGCTGTTGATGGTGCTGCCGGGTGCCACCGTCACCTGGAGTAGGGCGCGGAGGCCGCAGAGGGAACTGCTGGACATCTTGGCCAGGCCTTTCCGAACGATTTCCCGGTTCTCATCCCGGAGGGGGACCATGTCTGCCACCGTGCCCAGGGCCACCAATTCGATCAGTTCATCCCAATAGAGATCCGGATTCCCAGTGAGTTTCTGTTCCAGGGCCTGGCACAACTTGAACGCTACACCGACTCCTGCGATCCCTTTGAAAGGATAGCCATCCCCAGGCTGGTTGGGATTCACTACGGCCAGGGCCGCCGGCAGCTGCCGGGGAGCCAGGTGGTGGTCCGTGATGATGATATCCATAGTCTTGGGTGCTTCTGCTACTTCCTTGGCCCCGCTGATGCCCGTATCCACGGTGATCAGCAACCGGGTGCCAGAGGCGGCGATCCGTTCCAGAGCCGGTCCATTGAGGCCGTACCCTTCCGTATCCCGGCGAGGTACGTAGACCTGTACCTTGGCTCCCCTTGCCTGTAAAAACAAATACAGCAGGGAGCTGGCCGATGTCCCATCCACGTCATAATCCCCGTAGATGGTCATCGCTTCGCCCTGCTGCAGTGCCTGGAGGATCCGGTCCACGGCCCGGTCCATATCTTTCAATCGGAAAGGATCATAATAGGGCTGGGATTTCCCTTCCAGAAATTCCCGGATCTGCTCCGGGTCCGTCAGATCCCTGCGCATCAAGACCCCTGCCAAGAGGGGAGAGATCCCCATTTCCTGGCTGAGGGCCTGGATCTGTTCCGTTTCCGCTCCCGTCAGATGCTTGATTTTCGAATAGATCATAGGTCTCCTGCTCTTTACTCCTTCGGCCGGAACGGCTTGATGATGGGATCCTGGTCCTGGGCCGGGTCGTAGGTTTTCCCCTTGCGTTCCGTCCGAGGCAGATCCATGTGAGGCACAGGGCGCCGAGCCTGTCTTTCCTGCCGTGCTTCCCAGTCTGCTTTCTTATCTTCCAGCTGCCGCAGCTGTTCCTTCAGTCTGCGGTCCTTCATATAATGGCCCGCCTTCACTTTCAAAGTCCACAAGCTGGCCAGGAAGAAACCCGCCAAAAGACAGCTCAGGATGATCAAGGCCAGGCTCATAGAAAAATGCCAGAAAAGGAAACTGACTTCTACAGCCATAGCGTTCTGGAGAGCAAAAACAGCGACAAAAAAAGCAATGATTCCCATGAGGATCACATACAGCATATGAGCACATCCTTTCTGTCGGTCCAGTGTCTATCGATTCAGCAATAGCGTGATGTATTATTATATCGCATTTTGGAGAGAAAAAGAAGGGGGTGTTGCATGTGTGAGGTTTTCACACATGCAACAGCTTTCTTTTTTCTTCAGTTTTAAAGTCTTCAATGGAAAATCGAAAAAAACATCTCGAATTCCCTAAAATTGGATACAACAATGTAA
>NZ_JBQOUY010000042.1:0-10734 GCF_052216985.1 Acidaminococcus nyctereutis | reverse complement strand
ATTCTCCTTTCAGTTCTTCGTGGTGGTTGAGGTGAAATGTAGCTTAGATATGTCTTTATTTTATCGTAAGACAAGGGGTCTTGTGAACAGGAGTGTCCACAAGACCCCAACATTTATTATAGAACCTATTTTCATACTCCCGGCAGTTGGACTTCTATGGTGGTCCCTTCATTGACCCGGCTGGTGAGTCTGATCTTGCCCCGGTGCTGTTCTACGATGTGCTTCACGATGGACAGGCCCAGGCCACTGCCTCCGCTTTGCTTGCTCCGGCTCCCTTCCACCCGGTAGAACCGTTCGAAGACCCGTTCCTGGACGTCTTCCGGGATGCCGATGCCGGTATCTTTCACGGTGAGGATCACCTGGTCCCCAGCCCGCTCCATGGTCACGTACACATGGCCCCCAGGCCGGTTGTACTTGACTCCGTTGTCGATCAGGTTCATGGCCATTTCCCGGAGCATGCTGCTGCTGCCCCGGATTTTGTCTTCGATGAGCTGGCAGTGGATGGTCACCTGCTTGTCCTGACAGACCGGTTCCATGAAGTCTACCACGGATTGGATCAGGCCGCCCAGGGGTACTTCTTCCTGGAGGGCCTCAGCAGGCATCTCTTCGATCCGGGAGAGGAAGATGATGCTGTTGATCATTTCCAGCAGCCGGCCGGCTTCTTTCCGGATCAGCTGTCCGAAATGGGTAATATCTTCTTTCTTCTGGTACAGCCCGGCCGCCATCAATTCCGCAAAGCCGCTGATGGAAGTCAGGGGGGTCTTCAGCTCATGGGTCACGTTGGCGGTGAAGTCCCTCCGCAGCTGTTCCCGTTCCCGGGCTTCCGTAATATCCTGGATGATCAGCATCCGAGTGGCCCGTCCCTGGGGCGGATCCAATGGCTGGAGAGCCAGTTGGTACTGGCGGCTCCGGTATTTCACGGTCTGGTTCCAAAGGTGCCCCTCTTTGAGCTGATCCAGAGGGATCCGGGCTTCTGGCGGCAGGAAGGGCATGAGGAATTTCCCCAGGAGCCGGGGCCGTCCGGCGGTAGGGCGTTCTTCCTGCTGGAGCAGCTGGAAGCCCCAGGCGTTGACCCATTGGATCCGCATCTGGTCGTCCAGGAGGATGACCCCTTCCTTCAGGCTGTCGGTGATCCGTTTCATGGTATTCCGTTCCTGTTCCAGGTTCCGCAGGCTCTGGTCCAGCTGTTTCCCCTGGCGGTCGATGGTGGCCAGGAAGGGAATCAGTTCCGGATAGGAGGTATGGAACAGCTGCCGTTCTTCTTCCGAGGTGTCCCCCTGTCCGATCTGGGACAGATACCGGGTAGCCTGTTCCAACGGATCCAGGAGCCCTTGGGTGAGCCGGCGCACGGTGAACTGGCAGATGAGGATCAGGAGCAGAAGGGAAATGATCCACCAGGGCAGCAGGGCTTCCAGGGGACGGAACAGTTCCGTCTGGGTTCGGGCCACCCGGAGCACGCTGCCGTTGGTCAGCTTCTGGGCGGCGTACAGGGTGACTTCCTGGAGGGTGGAGGAACGGCGGGCATCACTGCCCTGGCCTTCTCCTAGGGCTTCAGCGATCTCCGGCCGTTCCCGGTGGTTGGGCATCCGGGAAGCCTCTTCATAGGAATCGTAGAGCACGGTACCATGGGGATCCACCCAGGTAAAGCGCAGATCGGAAGAAGAACGGCTGGAGCGCTGGAGAAAGACATAGGGATCGCTGTAGTGTTCCATTTCTGTCCCCATGACCTGGGCTACCTGCCGGAGATCGGCCAGGGTCTGCTGTTTGGCCGTCTGCCAGAAGGCAAAAGCGCAGACCAGGGCGGTGACCAGGATACAGGCCAGCCCCACCAGGAACAGATGGAGATAGATCTGTTTTTTCATAGGAGGCTCCCTGTTTTACTGGATCCGGTAGCCCACACCCCGGACCGTCTGGATGATTCGGCCGGCTTTCCCCAGTTTCTGCCGCAGGCTCCGGATGTGCATGTCGATGGTGCGGCTCTCTCCTGCATAGGAGAAGGACCAGACTGCTTCCATGATCTGGTCCCGGCTCAGGACGATGCCGGCATTGGCCATCAGGTAGTGGAGCAGATCGAATTCTTTGACGGTGAGTTCGCAGGGCTGTCCCAAGGTGGTGACTTGGTGCTTCTTCAGGTCCAGGGTGATGTCTCCGCAGACCAGGATATCCTGGTCCTGGGGTTTTTGGAGGCTCCCGCGGCGGAGGACGGCCTTGACCCGGCTCAGCAGTTCCATGATCCCGAAGGGTTTGGAGATATAATCGTCCGCCCCGGCATCCAGTCCGGTGACCACGTCGTATTCACTGGTCCGGGCCGTGAGCAGGATGATGGGAAGGGACGCTGTGTCACTCTGTTCCCGGAGCTTTTTCAGGATGTCCAGGCCATTTTCGCCCGGCAGCATGATATCCAGGAGGACCAGGTCGGGCTTTTTGTCTTCCAGGGCTTTCCAGAACGCCTGGCCGTCGGGAAAGGCTTCTGCCTGGAAATTCTGGCTACACAGCGCATAGCGGACCAGTTCCCGGATATTTTCATCGTCTTCTACGCAATAAATCAGCGACATACCATCGCTCCTTCCGTTGCTTTTCTTTTCCCTCCATTATAGCCCACTTTCCGGGATTCCAACAGAGGGGGAACGGTTATAGCCAGAGGCGCAGAAGATGGGATTAAACGAACATATATTCATAAAACTCTTGCATAAACGAACAAAAGATGATATCATACAAATAACGAACAGAAGTTCGAATGGAGGGAGAGAAAATGAAAAAAGTTTTACTGGGTCTGGTATTGCTTTTGTTTGGGGTTTCCGGGTATGGGGTGCTGCAGATGGAGGCGGCACCTACCAGTTATCATATAGAACAGGTAATCGTGATGCGGGGGGACAGCCTGTGGGGAATCGCCCGGCGGTACACCCATCCGGAAGAAGATGTCCGGGAAGTCATCGACCGGATCGCCAAGGCCAATCATCTGGATTTGCGGCGGTCCATCCAGCCGGGGCAGAAGCTGACGGTGCCGGTGAAACAGAACAAAACGGAAAAGCTGGTGGCCAGCCGCAATTGACGGTCACCATGGCCGCTGTCCAGGGGCTGTTGCATGCGCAACAGGCCTGTCATGAAGCGTACGACGTATGACGTCTGACGAAGGGGGTGCTGCACGTGTGCGGTTTTCACACGTGCAACACCTCCCGTTTTGTTGTACAATGGAAAGGAATTGACAAGTCAAGATACAGGGGAATGATCAGTATGGTAGAAGGGGTTTCTCCGGGGGCAGGAAAAGCCTGCCGGGGAGAAAAGACAAGCAATTATTACATCGGAGTGCTGCGGAACCTGGAACAGGGGCTGATCCCGGACGAAGGATGGATGGCCCGGGCCCGGGAATGGGTGGTGCGGGCTTCCCAGGACTGGCTCAGTTACAGCATGGCCGCCCTGGTCTTCTGGTTCTGTGATGATCCGGGGTCTGCCCAAAAGGCCCTGGACCGGGCCTTGGGGCTCCAGGAGGAAAAGACCTCTCTTTTCTTCCTGCTGACGGCCGCCTGGCAGCAGCGGGGTGCTATGGAAGACCGGTGGATGGAACGGTACATCCGGAACCAGAACCAGCTCCAGGTGACCGGAGATTTCCGGTTCCTGCTGGAACTCTGGATCCGGAAGGCCTTGACGCCGGGGGGAGACAAGAAACTGGAGACGGTGCTGTCCGGCTGGGAGGAAGACCTGTCCCAGTCGGCAGAGACCGAAGGACGCCAGGTGGATCTGTGGCGCCGGTATTTCCGGGATCTGCGGAAGGCCATTTCCCTGCCCCAAACGGATCAGTACCAGTATCTCCGGAATCTGCCCGGGACCACGGCGGGAGCCCTCCTCCAGGGAGCGCTCCTGGCCCGTCCGGTGGGCCAGTTCCTGGACCGGCATCAGAGCCGGCCGGAAACCTGGCAGGAGCCTAGGGGAGCCTGCCGGATGCTGTTGGAAGATTTCCTCCGGTCAGAGTGCCTGCAGCTGCCAGCGGCTATCTGGAAAGGGACCTTCAGCGATTTCCTGACCTTTTCCCTCCGGCAGACGGAAGAGGGACAGGAGGGGCAGCCCAGTCCCCAGGCGGAACGGTTCCTTTTGGCTCATTCGGCCCGCTGGCTGCATCAGGCCTTCGATGATGTGACCGGGGAAACGGCCCGGCTGGTACCGGGGTCCATCAGATATAATTTCAATTATTCCTTCCATCGGCAGGACCACTGCTTCAGCTGTGACATCCAGGACGGGATGGAAGAGGCGGCGGTGGTCCGGCAGTGCCAGCAGGATATGGATGCGGCTTTGGCACCAGAACAGCAGGCTGCAGACTGGCGGCGAGCGGCTTTGAAAATCACCCTGCCCTGGGCCCTGGTCGGGCTGTATCTATACGGGAATGGAGCTAAGCTCATGGCGCAGCACAGTGTGCTCTTTCCTTTGGGCCTGGGGATCTTTTCCTTCTTCATGGCGAAAAAATCCTTCAGCTTCTTCTTTGCCATGATGGGGTCCATGGTGATCTTGGCCCTTTTCCACTTGGCCCTGCCCCATGTCCAGGCTCCGCTCTTTGGACTCCTGGTCTTCCTGGGACTCCTGGCTTTCTGGCAGTACTGGAAGAAGCGGCCCCTGGCCAGGCTGTTCGCCCAGGACCGGGCGCAGCTGTGGCAGTCCCTGGAAGAACTGGTCCGGGGGTCCTGCGCGGAGACTGCTGATTTCCGGGATCATTACCGGGCCTATACCCAAGAGCAGGAAGGGATCCGGGATCGCTTGGCCCAGCTGGAAAAAGAAGCAGAGATGACACAGAAGCGGCGGATCCGCCATATCTAAAGGAGGAACCAGGAAATGGAACAAGAACAGAACGGGAGCCCTTTTGCTCCTTTTGGGTCCTCGGATGGGACGCAGCAGGAAAACCAGCAGAAACGCCAGAGCCACCGGTTCCCGACATGGGACCTGATGCCGCCTCGGATGCCGGTACGGGGAGGGGATAAGGGATGATGAAACCTCCGGAAATTTACGGAGAATGGATCCCCCTGCTGGAACGGTTCGCAGAGGGGAAGGATGACCGGGAAGTGCTGCCTGCCATGCAGGCGGGGAAGTTGCCCTGTTTCAGGATCGTATTGGAGCGGTTCACCGCCCGGCTGGACGCCGCTATGGAAAAGCGGTTCGAACGTCTGGTGGGAGAATTCCAGGCCCAGGGGGCCATGCAGACGCCGGATCAGGCCGAACAGATGATCCGGGGGCTCCGGGACGGCCTGGGACAGCTGAAGTCAGCCGTCACCCTGCCCTGTCTGCCGGAATCCCTCCGGAACCAGTTCCCAGCAGAGATCCAGAAAGGGGCGGACCGGGTCCAGGCCAGCCTGGAAGCTTCGGCTGCCCAGAATCACAGCGGGGTGCTGCAGCATTTCCTGCAGCTGTATCCGGTGAACCGATGGGAGGAAAGACATGAGCAATCGTAAGGAAGCCAAACAGCTGCTGCGGCAGTATCTCATAGCACGGATTCCCTTCATCGTGCTCCAGACCATCGAAGTGCCCCGGGCCCTGGAACTTTTGCGGGAAATCGCCCTGGAATTGGACCAGGAGCATTGGCTGGATCAACAGAGCTTCTTTGCCCACACCCTGAGCAAAGGGGTCTATGAACTGTGCACCAACCGGAGCGTGGAAGAAAATGCCAAATCCGTGCTGGGAGCGGGGGATTTCCTCATTGGGAAGATGCGCCAGGAAAAGAAAGAATACCAGACCCTGATCCTGACGGAGATCCCGGATATCAGCGAGGACAACAGCGAATCCCAGCGGATGCTGGACCTGGTCTCCCTGGCTTCGGAGATGTACGGGACCCTGGTGGTGCTCAGCCACCGGCCAGTCTGGAACAATCTCCAGCGCCATGGACTCATCGTGACCCTGGATATGCCCGATGAAGAGGAAATGGTCCAGCTGATCCATTCCCAGCTGGATGTGAACCGAGATGAAGTAGAGATCCAGTGGGATGAAGGAGATATCCGGGAAGCGGCGGCCACCCTGGCTGGGGTGAGCCAGATCGAAGCCACCAATGTGCTGTCGGCTCTTTTGGCTAAAGGAAAGGTGACCAAAGAGGACATGGGGGAAGTGCGGAATGCCAAGAACCGTCTGTTCTCCAATATCTCCGGCCTGGAAAAGATCCAGGTAGACCCGACCATGAAGGAAGTGGGTGGACTCCAGGGCCTCCAGGACTGGCTGGAGGAAAAGAAGGCCCTGCTCAAGCCGGAAAAGAAGGAACTGATGCGCCGGCTCCATCTCCAACCGCCCCGGGGCATCCTCCTGGTAGGGGTGCCGGGTTGCGGAAAGTCCCTGTCTGCTAAGGCCATCGCCGCCAGCTGGGAGCTGCCCTTGTATCGGCTGGATTTCGCTACGGTCCAAGGCAGCTATGTGGGCCAGTCGGAACGGCAGCTGCGGGATGCTCTGGCTACGGCGGAAAATGTGTCCCCCTGCATCCTTTGGATCGACGAAATCGAAAAAGGCCTGGCAGGAGCCGGTTCGTCCAACGACGGCGGGGTCTCCACTCGGATGGTGGGACAATTCCTGTTCTGGCTCCAGGAATGCCGGAAAGCGGTGTTCGTGGTGGCTACGGCCAACGATGTATCCCGGCTGCCTTCGGAACTCCTCCGCCGTGGCCGGTTCGATGAACTGTTCTTCGTGGACTTGCCCACGGAAGAGGAACGGGAGGATATCCTCCGGCTGTATTTCCAGCGGTACCTCCAAGTGGACATCCATTCCAATGAGGGATTCGCCCGGCAGCTGGTGACCTTGACCGACGGGTTCACTGGGGCGGATCTGGAATCGGCTGTGCGGGAATTGGCTTACCGGAAGGTGGCGGAACCGGACCATGATCTGACCCGGAGCGAGATCTTGTCCTCCTTCCAGAATGTAGTGCCCCTTTCCCAGACCAGCCCGGAAAAGATCGACCAGATCCGCAGCTGGGGGAAAGAACGGGCGGTACCGGCTTCTGGACGGCCCATCGGGGAAGAGAAACTGCCTTCCCATACAGGGAACTTGGCACGGAGAGTGCTGGTACGGAGAAAGGGGGAATCGCCATGTTCATGAGCAGGCAGAAACGGCAGGAAGCCCTGGCCCGGAGCGGGACGGATTTCCGGACCCAAGGAGGAGATACGGAAACGGGGACCCTCACCGGGGAAAATGCCCGGCTCCTGCGGGAGACCCGGACGCCCGCCTATGTGGACTTATTGGGGAAACTGGATGCGGGAGAAGGGAAGCTGGACCCTCACTTCGCAGCCCGGGTGTCAGAGGAGATCCGGAAGGATTTCCCGGCTGTCCGGTGCCTGGGGAAATTGCTAGGCGTCCTGGCGAGGTGTTATATCGATGATACCTATGATGTGCATACTCTGGATTACCAGCTGGAGTTCCTCCATCATTACCACCAGGGGGAAGCCCTGCCGGATGGCTTGGCCAAGGGGCGGAATCTGGCCCTTTACGGGGGATATGCGTTCGTGGAAGTCTATACGGACTGCTGCCGGGGGGTGTTCGCCGACGGCCGGGTGGCTGTGATCCCGGACTGAGCGGCCGTTTGTGACACTTTTCTGATACCTTCCCCCAAAGCCTGACGGGGTGGGGGAAATATGCTATACTTACGGTAGAAAGATGGATATCCGCAAAGCATGTGCTGTGGACAATGACTGGAGGGATCTTTATGACAGAAGAAATGGATAAACGGGACGCTGTGGAACAGGACCAGGAGACAATCGAAGCCGAAGTCCGTCCTATGGACGGAGCGGAGGATACGGAAGAGAACCTGGGACCAGAGGATATCGCCCGGGAATCGGAACGGATCATCCGCTGGGGAGCGGCTCGGGCCAGTGTCATTGTCATGACGCCCTTCCTGGGCAGCCTGGCCCTGATGGCCAATGAAGTCTACATGATCACCCGCCTCTGCGACCTCCGGGGGGTGGAACTGGAAACCGGTGCCATTGCCGGGCTGATCGGTTCCCTGGGGGCTTCCTTCGTGGGGCAGACCGTGTTCACTTTCATCCCCTTCCCGCCCCTCCAGGTCCCCATGGCCGTAGGTATCACCTATGCAGTGGGGAAAGCGGCCAATGCCTGGCTGGATGCA
Source organism: Acidaminococcus nyctereutis (assembly GCF_052216985.1). Lineage (NCBI taxonomy): Bacteria > Bacillati > Bacillota > Negativicutes > Acidaminococcales > Acidaminococcaceae > Acidaminococcus > Acidaminococcus nyctereutis. The sequence goes on along the minus strand of NZ_JBQOUY010000042.1, from coordinate 2,654 downwards.
GGCCGGCCTGATGATCTGAGCCAGTTCAAGGAAATGTACGAACAGGCCCGGAAGGAGGGCATGGAAAGATTCCGGGAATTCACCAAGAATAAGGACAAAAACCTGCCCTTGGGGGATGAACGGAAAAAAGTGGCAGAGAAGGCGAAACCGCTCTTCGACAAACTGAAGGGCAAGGCGGATGAAGCCGCCGGCCGTCTGGGCGAAGTGGCGGAGAACATGGGCACCTATGTGGACGATTTCAATGTGCTGGTGGCTCCCTTCAAGGAAGCGGTGAGCCGCTGGGTGAATGCCCAGACCTTCGAGCAGCTGCGCCGGGGAGAACTGGTGATCCCTTACACCGATCTGGCCAAGGGATTGGGAGAAGCCATGAAGGACAGTGAATTCCAATTCCGGGAATGTCGGTACCAGGGTGAGAACCAGCTGGCAGTCACGGTGGACCATGAAAAATACGGCTCCCTGACGGCGGATGTGGAAATCGAAGCCCTGGCCCTGAACAACACGGCCTCCTATGCCCGGTTCCGGATCCACGATTTCTCCATCGCAGACAACAAGCTGGGCGAACTGCTGGTGCGCCTCCTGGGGACCCGGATCATCATGAGCCTGGTGAATGCCATCTTCAATATGACGGTGGTGAACCGGGACGACCTGATCTGTACTTTCAGCGACAAGAGCCTGACCGTGGACTTTACGGAAGTGATCAAGAAGAGCCGGCTGGCCCAGCTGAAGGTGAAAGGCTTCAATCTCTTCGACCTGGTGCGGCTCACCGGGCTGGTACCGGAAGCGGACGGTCTCCATGTCCTTAGCAGCTGGGGTCTGAAAAAATAAGTACTGTCTGTGTCTACTGATAAACCGACAGTTGTTTCTTATAAGGGGGGAGGGTGATACACCTTCCTCCTTATTTAACGTAATTTAGTAAATATACACAGAATTACCACAATTCATATGGATTTTTTGTTGGAGAAGGATTATAATGGACCCGACAGTGAAACTTGCGGATTGAAGGGGTCCGCAGAAGGGGGTTTATTCAATGATTAGCTTCTTTGTGTGTCTTGCTATTTTAATTGGTGGTTATTTCATCTATGGCGGATACGTAGAAAGCTGCTTCCGTCCTCCGATCGATGACAGAAAGACTCCTGCCTATCGTCTGGAAGATGGGGTTGACTACGTACCTATGGAAAACTGGCGGGTTTTCCTGATTCAGCTGCTGAACATCGCAGGTCTGGGGCCTATCTTCGGTGCCTTGGCTGGGGCTATGTGGGGCCCTGCTGTATTCCTGTGGATCACTTTCGGTACCGTCTTTGCTGGCGGTGTCCATGACTTCATCTCCGGCGTGCTGTCCGAACGGAACGATGGGGCTTCCATTTCTGAACTGTGCGGCAAATACCTGGGGCCGACCATGAGACATATTATGCGTGGGTTCTCTGTGGTGCTGCTGATCCTGGTTGGTGTTGCTTTCACCACGGGCCCTGCCGGCCTGCTGACCAAGATCACTCCCATGAGCTACAACTTCTGGCTGGTCATCTTACTGATCTATTATTTCTGTGCTACCTTCCTGCCAGTAGATAAACTCATCGGGAAATTGTATCCGTTCTTTGGATTCTGCCTGATCTTCATGGCTGTAGGTGTGGGGACCATGCTGTTTGTGGATGGGTACCATATCCCTGAAATCGCTCTGACCAACATGCATCCGAAAGGAACCCCGATCTGGCCGATCATGTTCATCACCGTAGCCTGCGGGGCTGTTTCCGGATTCCATTCCACCCAGTCCCCGATTATGGCCCGCTGCATCAAGAGTGAACGGGACTGCCACAAGATCTTCTACGGAGCCATGGTCTGCGAAGGGATCATCGCTCTGATCTGGGCGGCTGCCGGTGTTTCTTTCTACAATGGTACGCCCGGCTTGAGCGAAGCTTTTGTGAAATACCATGGCGCTGGCGGTGTTGTGTACGACATCTGTTCCGGTCTGATGGGCTACCTGGGCACCGTCATTGCTATGGTCGGCGTCATCGCCTGCCCGGTGTCTTCTGCTGATACCGCTTTCCGGTCCGCCCGGTATACCCTGGTCGACTGGTTCAAAATCGATCAGCACACCCTGGCTTCCCGCCTGAAACTGGCTGTGCCCATTATCGGTGTGGGCGGCATCCTGACCCAGGTGGACGTGACCATCCTGTGGAGATACTTCTCCTGGACCAACCAGACCCTGGCCATGCTGGTGCTCTGGTCCGGTGCCATGTACCTGTATGCCAATAAAGGCAATGCTTGGATCGCTATCATCCCGGCAACCTTCATGAGTGCCGTAGCCAGCACCTACATCCTGGTCGCCAAGGAAGGGCTGCAGCTGAGCACTTCCGTGGCTTACCCAATCGGTATCGCCTTCGCCATCGTCGCCTTCTGCCTGTTCTGGAAACGGGCCAAGAAAGTGGACCGGGGCGAACTGGATATTGCCGACAAACCTGTCCAAGGCTGATTCCTTGTCAAAAATCCATTTCCCTTCAAAGAGACCTCGAGAGTATGCTCTCGGGGTTTCTTTTTTGGTTCTATAATAAATGTTGGGGTCTTGTGGACACTCCTGTTCACAAGACCCCTTGTCTTACGATAAAATAAAGACATATCTAAGCTACATTTCACCTCAACCACCACGAAGAACTGAAAGG
>NZ_JBQOUY010000041.1:0-12698 GCF_052216985.1 Acidaminococcus nyctereutis | reverse complement strand
CTCCTTTCAGTTCTTCGTGGTGGTTGAGGTGAAATGTAGCTTAGATATGTCTTTATTTTATCGTAAGACAAGGGGTCTTGTGAACAGGAGTGTCCACAAGACCCCAACATTTATTATAGAACCTTTTGTCTTTTATGAAGCCTCGTTTTTATTCCCCGCTGCCCTCAGCCGAACGTCTTGGCTGCATATTCCTGCAGTTCAGCCCGGAAGTCCGGATGTGCCACGGCAATCATGGCTTGGGCCCGTTCCTTCAAAGACAGCCCTGTCAGATGAGCCACCCCGTATTCCGTGGCCACGTTCTGGATCAGGGCACGGGGCCCGGAAATGGCGCTACCGGCAGCAATGGCAGGGACGATATTGGAATGACGTATACCCTTCTTGTCTACCCGGGAGGACTCGATGCAGATGTATCCGGCGCCGCCCCGGGACAGGAATGCACCTTCCAGGAAATCCAGCTGACCTCCTACGCCGGAAAGCTGCCGCGTCCCGACGGATTCTGCATTTTCTTGTCCCATCAGATCCAGCTGTACCCCGCCATTGATGCTGATATAGTTGGTGATTTTTTCAATGACCCTGGGATTGTGCACATAATCCAGGTCAGCCGGATAGAACAACTGTGGATTATCCTGGAGCCAGTCATACAGTTCCTGAGAACCACTGGCCAGATTCCAGGTATTTAAACCCGTTTTCACTTCTTTTTTCGCATTGGTCAGTTTTCCTGCCTTGTACAGAGCCAGGAAAGCATCACTGATGGTCCCTGTATGGCACCCTAAGTCTTCCCGATCCGACTGGGCCAGCATCTGGGCAATGGTAAAAGGAATGGTCCCTACCCCCAGAGATAAGGTTGCCCCATTGGGAATCTCGGCCACTACATTTCGGGCAATTTGCAGATCCGCCTCCGAGGGAGTCCGATAGCTGGAAGCGCACAAAGGCCCATGCGGACCTTCCATGATGATATCCGCTTCATCCAAAGAAACCCGATGGGATCCATCCATCCCCTGCAGACAGGGCATGTTTTCATTGATTTCAAAAATGACGGTATGGGCTTTTTCCATAATGGTCTTCCAGCAAAAATTGGCCAGGCCCAGTCCGCAATATCCTTGGGCATCCGGTTTAGATACGGGAACTACCGCCACATCCACCCGGAGATAATCCCGATACATTTCCGGCAACAGGCGCAGTAGCATGGGAACGAACTGGAGCCGTCCAGCTGTGAACATTTTCCGTTCGTATCCACCCAAATGCCAGCTGTAATACTGAAAATGCTTCCTGTCCGGATCACAGTCAATGGTATGGATGATCGGCCGGTAGACCAGCCCACCCCGGATCTTCACATCCTGGAGTTCGTCCCGGCGGGCAGCCAGAGCTTCATCGAACAGTTCCGGGAAACCGTTGCCAAAGCCAAAATCCACCCAGTCCCCATTTTTCACAACCTTAGCCGCTTCTGCCGGGGATTTAATTTTATTCCGATATTTTTCCAGCATAATCAACACTCCTTAATAGTATTTGCTCCATCAGATATTACTGAATAAGCCCTTTTAATGATCCACTCAAGCCATATGAAAAGAAATTAATTTTTATCCTTCTCCATAAGCATAGAGTGGATTTTGAACACAAAACTTTGCACCAGAAACTTCTACATTGACACCATTCATATAAGAAGCGCAATCAGAGGCCAAAAAAACTATTACTTTTGATAAATCTTCTGGAGCACCAAAACGTTTCATTGGAATGCTCTTCATTAATCGTTCCCCATTTTTTTCAATATTATTTCTTGAAATTTCAGTAGCGATCATTCCTGGAACGTATGCAAGTACCCTAATATGATCCGCTGCTAATTCTGCTGCGAAAGATCGGGTTAAAGAAGATACCCCTGCTTTACAAGCACTATATGGTCCTCTTCCTGCATTTGGAATTATTGCCGAATAAGAAGATGCATTGAGAATCACACCTGAATGCTTCTTTTTCATATGCTCTGCCGCTATTTTACAACCTGAGAAAACAGAAACAAAAATTTCATCAGTCATAGCACGAAACTCGTTTACATCATACTCAATCAAGCTTTTAATCTTATTACTTCCGGCATTGTTAACCCAAATATCAATCTGGCCAAATTTATCTTCAACTGCATCAGCAAATGATGATAAAGCATTATAATCAGTCACATCTACCGAAGAGACCATAAGATTATATCCATATTGTAGAAATTCTTTTTTCGTATTTTTAAGTTTAGAAGGTGTTCGTCCACAAACAGCAACCTTACACCCTTCTCTTAAAAATTCTAAGGCTGTAGCTTTTCCAATTCCACTGCCGCCTCCTGTTATGACTACAACTTTATCCTTTAGCTTCAATTCCATAACAAAATTCTCCTTATTTTTTTATAAATCATGGTAAACATATTTAGAAAAGATAACACTGGATACCCTCTTGCCAGGGCATCCAGTGTTATCAATAGAGGGGCATCACTCACGATATAATCGTTTTACTTGACTTGAAGAACAGCACCTTTATCAGCAGAAGAGACCAAAGCCGCATACTTTTTTAACAGAGGTGATGTTTCTTTTTCCACCGGTTTGAAATATTTCTTCCGTTCTGCCAGTTCCTCATCAGAAATATCCACCGTGAGGCTTCGGTTGGGGATGTCGATGTGGATTACATCACCATCCTGAATCAAACCAATGGGGCCGCCCGCTGCCGCCTCCGGAGAAATATGTCCGATACAAGGTCCACGGGTAGAACCAGAAAACCGTCCGTCTGTAATCAGAGCCGTACTCTCATCCATCCCCCGTCCCACAAGAAGAGCCGTTACCATGAACATCTCCCGCATCCCTGGCCCTCCTTTGGGACCTTCATATTTCAAGACAATGACTTCTCCTGCATGGATTTTTCCAGCGGACAGTGCATTGATGGAATCCTCCATACTGTTGAACACCCGAGCTTTTCCCGTAAACACATACATGGAAGGTTTGACACCGCTCACTTTGACTACCGCTCCGTCCGGGGCAAGATTTCCCTTCAGGATGGCAATACCGCCTTCTCGGCTCTTAGGCTTGCTCCGGGAATAGATTACCTCATTCTCTACCACAGGCTGATGCTCAAGAAGTTCTCCAAGCGTTTTTCCCGTTACGGTCAATTGATCCGTATCCAGTTTATCCTCAATCGCCTTAAGGACAGCAGGTATGCCTCCGCTGGTATGGAGAGCTTCAACGGCAAAAGTCCCTGAAGGACGCAAGTTGCACAAATAAGGAACCTCCCGGCTGATTCTATCAAAATCTTCCAACTGCAAATCCACTTCTGCTTCATGGGCAAAAGCCATAAGATGAAGAACAGAGTTGGTTGAAGCTCCCAAAGCCATAGTTGCTTTGACGCCATTCAATAGTGCCTTTTGGGTAAGAATTTTTTGGGTGGTTAGTCCTTCCCTCACCATGGCCACAATCCGTTTCCCACTGGCTCTTGCCAGTCTCTTTTTTTCAGAAGAGACTGCCGGTGCCGTTCCCATATAGGGCAAGGAAAGGCCTAGGACTTCTGCCAGGCAACTCATCGTATTGGCAGTCCCCAGCATGTTGCAGGAACCTACAGTAGGTAATGTCGCCAATTCCAGTTGCTTCAATTCCTCATAAGAAATCTGCCCCAGCTGATATTTGCCAACATATTCCCGCAAATTGGAAAGGCAAAGATTCTGTTCGTCTTTATATTTTCCAGAAAGCATCGGACCGCCGGTAACAACGATTGCCGGAATTTTTAGCCTAGCTGCAGCCATAATCATACCCGGTACGATTTTATCACAGGAAGCAATCAGTACAACGCCATCCAATTGATGCGCCGATACCACTGCTTCCACAGAGTCTGCGATAATTTCACGGCTGGGCAGAGAAAACCGCATCCCACCATGTCCTTGACAAAGCCCATCACACACGGCAATAGTCCCGAATTCTCGAGGTATACCACCTGCTTCCAAAATTCCATCATGGACATCCTGTGCTAATTCCCGCAAGTGGAGATGACCTGGAACCATCTCACTGAAAGAATCAGCAATCCCGATAATAGGTTTCTTCAGTTCCTCATCTTCTAGGCCCATACTGTAAAACAGAGCTCGATTTCCGCTTCGTACAGCACCATTTACGAGAATACCACTACGGTTATTCTTGTAAAACATTTTTTGTTCATCCATCCGTTGTTCTCCTTACCCATTAAAGGGTTCAAAGCAAAATCAGCGGTTCTCCCGGATTTTACAATTCCATCCCCTTGTCAAAGCCCTTTTGATTGCTTTGGATGACCTTTTCTTTCCCAGCAAACCGATCCGCAAACGCTTTCCGGACACCTTCTGCTTTCAGGATCCCCGTTTGCTTGATGATGGCGCCGACTGCCACGGCATTTTCACTCTGCAGGCTGCCCAGATTTACAGCGGTGCTCCGGAAAGGATAACCCAGATGTTTCCCCTTGGCGCCCTCTTTGGGTTTTACTTCATCCGTATCATAGAAGATCAGTGTATCTTCCTTGAATTTATCTACATACCGGTCGTATGCCACCTGGGCCAGACACAGGATGATGTCCGGTTCTTCCACATTGGGGTACCCGATCAGCGTATCACTCAGGATGACATCAGCTTTGGTAAAGGTACCCCGGGCTTCTGAACCGTAAGCCGCCGTCATCACGGCATTCATATTGTCTTCATACAGGGATGCGGCGATCCCTAAGATTTCGCCGGCAGAAACAACGCCCTGGCCGCCAACACCTGCTAAAACGATTCCTTTTCTCATGCTTATCCCTCGATTCTGTGCGCGTCGATGATCTTTTTGTAATCCGTATAATAATCATCCCGAGGTGCATTCTTCAGGCACCCTACCACAAGCTTGCCTTGCAGTTCTTCTTCGCTCATCTTGGCGGCCTGCTCTACGGTTACACTCTGCTCATTCATCAGTTTCATCATCCGGGAAGCTTCTCCCAGTTTGTTGAATTTCCCGTAATGGGTGGGGCAGGCACTCATGACTTCTACCAGAGCAAAGCCCTTTACCTGCATGGCTTCTTTCATCAGTTTCCGCATCAGCACCGGGTTGTAGGGCGTTGCTCTCCCCACGTAGGATGCGCCGGCGGCAATGGCCAGTTTGCACACATCGAAGTTTTCCTCGATATGGCCATAAGGAGAAGTCTGGGTAATGCTGTGGGTCGGCGTGGTGCTGGAATACTGGCCCCCAGTCTGCCCATAGTTGTAGTTGTTGGAAATGATGGCCGTCACATTGATGTTCCGACGGGCAGCATGGATCAGATGGTTCCCGCCGATGGTGGCTCCATCCCCATCGCCCATAGTACACAGCACATGCAGATCGGGATTCCCCAAAGCCACCCCGGTAGCTGCTGCCAGAGCACGGCCGTGGGTCACGTGCATGCAGTTGATATCCAGATAGTCATCTACCCGGCCGAAGCAGCCGATGCCGCTGACCAGGGCGATATCATGCTTATCCCAGCCCAGATCGGCCAAAGTTGCCGCGATGGACTGGAGCACGATCCCGTGGCTGCAGCCTGCGCACCAAGTATGAGGTAATTTATAATACAGCATATAGTCCTTGTATGATTTCATTTTGCACTCTCCTCATAAACATCCACAATCTGCTTCGGCGTAATCAGGAGTCCATCCGTGCGGTTGGCCTGGAGGACTTTACAACCGTAGTCATTGTATTTCCGGACTTCGCCAGCCAGCTGTCCCATATTCAATTCAACGACGATGGCTGTCTTAGCCTGCTGCAGCGCTTCCCGGATGGCTTTTTCCGGCATGGGCCATACGGTGACCAGCTGCAGGAGCCCAGCCTTGATGCCTTTTGCCCGGAGGATTTCAATGGCGTTCAAAGAGGGTCTCACAGAGCAGCCAAAAGAAATCAGGACAACGTCTGCATCTTCCATCTGATACCGGCGTACGATATCGATATCATCCGCGTGTTTTTCGATCTTATCCATCAGGAAATGAGTCACCCGGTTGATATTTTCCGGAGTGGGCCGGAATTCCCCTTTTTCATCGTGTGTGGAACCAGTGGTCCGCATGAGCAGGTCAGGATCCCCTACCGGCACCATAGGCGCCACTTCCGTACTGCTGTAATCATAGGGATGGAATTCCGCCTGATTCTTGGTTTCCGGTCTCTTTCGATTGATGATTTCACCCGGTTCTGGCTCTTTCATGACCAGCGTTTCCCGCAGATGGCCGATGACTTCATCCGCCAGGAAGATGACCGGAGTACGATATTTTTCAGCCATATTGAAAGCGGTAATGCTCAGATCATAGCAATCCTGCACAGAGGAAGGACTGATGACAATGATACTGTGATCCCCATGGGTACCATATCTAGCCTGCATCAAATCTCCCTGGGCCGGTTTCGTTGCCGCACCAGTGGAGGGCCCACTTCTCTGCACATCATAGAGGACACAGGGCAGTTCGGACATAATAGCCAGGCCAAGATTTTCCTGCATCAGAGAGAAACCCGGGCCGCTGGTAGCGGTAAAAGCCTTTTTCCCTGCCAGGGAAGCCCCACACAACGCAGCCATGGAACTGAGTTCATCTTCCATCTGGATGTAGATCCCGCCATGTTTAGGCAGTTCAGCCGCTGCTCCTTTAGCGACTTCAGAACTGGGAGAAATCGGATATCCTGCAAAGAACCGTGCCCCGGCAGCAATTGCTCCGGCAACCATCGCGGTATTCCCTTCCATGAATTGTTTCTTGATCTTAGCCATCATTCAGCCTCCACTTCTATCGCAAAATCAGGACAGCGCATGGCACATAAATTACAACCAATGCAATCGTCCGGCCGCGCCACTACAGGATAGGCCCCTACTTTCTGTTCCAGTACATGTTTCGGACACAGAGCAGAACAGATACCGCATTGTTTACAGAATTTCTCATTAATGTGTACCGTAAATTTCTTACCCATTGTCAAGCCTCCATTTTGAGTTTCTAATCATTAAGCCTTTTTCATCCGGCGAGCTTTTTTAACCGATACCAGTACAGAAATAATCCCAACCACAAAGAAGGCAACTGCAATAGGATGAGTGAACATTCCCATAAAATTCCCATTATCCATTTGCAACCCTCTCCGCAGATTTGTTTCAAAAGTCCCACAAAGCACAAATCCTAAAATAAAAGGAGGAAGTGGATACTTCAGTCTCTCCAATACATACCCAACAACACCAAAGAACACCATAGCAATAGCATCAAAGGTTCTGGTATTAATAGCATATGCACCCAAAGTACACAACACAATAATAATAGGATACAGATAATTCTTAGGAACCTTCAAGACTTTAATAAATAACCGCATGGCCCCAAAAGACCACAGCAGCATAAAGAACGATGAAAGAATCATAGCAATAAACACACCATATACGACATCACCATGACTCTCAAATAGAAGCGGACCGGGTTGAATCCCATGGATTACGAATCCGCCCAATAACATTGCAGTAACCGTATCGCCTGGAATCCCGAGTGTCAGCAATGGAATCATTGCTCCCCCGATTGTTGCGTTATTAGCTGCCTCAGAAGCAACTACCCCATCAATAATCCCTGTACCAAATTTTTCAGGATATTTTGATTGATTCTTTGCTATAGAATAGGAAAGTATATTGCTTGTTCCCCCACCAATACCCGGTAAAATCCCGATGCCTATGCCAATTAATGCGGAACGAATACAGTTTCCAATTTGGCTAATGAATTCTTTCATGCTAAAGCCAAATCCTTTAATATGGAATTCCGTAGTCTTCATCCCCATTGTATCGTCAAATTGCATAGCACCAGCCGTTTTCATGACTTCGGAGATAGCATATAATCCAACCAATACGGATAACATCGAAAAACCAGATGTCATTTCAATGCTTCCAAAGGTAAACCTTTCAACTCCATCAACGGGAGCAAGGCCGATAGTAGCAAACATCATTCCAAATACAGCAGTCATAACACCCTTGACAATATTATTCCCAGACAAACTGGCAATTAATGTAAGCGAAAAAAATGTGACTGCAAAATATTCCCAGGGTCCAAATTTAATAGTCAAAGAAGCCAGCCACGGAGCAATGAAAAACATGGCGGCTATCCCCACTATCGTCCCAATGAAAGAGAAAACCACTCCGACCCCAATTGCTTTTCCTGCCTCACCCTTCATAGCCAAAGGGCGTCCATCAAAACAGGTTGCAATTGAAGACGGTGTACCAGGCATATTCAGCAGTATAGCTGAAATAAGCCCCCCAGAAATGCCTCCGATATATAGAGCAACTAAAGTTGAAACCCCTGTTGTTGCGGTCATATTAAATGTCACTGGCAGGAACATTGCGATTGCGACCGTAGCCGTTAAACCTGGAACAGCTCCAAAAACAATACCAACTGCGGTTCCTATAAAAACAAGAAATATTGTTAGAGGGTCTCCTAAAACAGAAGTTGCCGCCTTGAGGAGTACGTCAAGCATATTACACCTCCACTAAAAATCAATCGGACCTATTGGCAGAATCATTCCCAATACATCGTTGAATAAGTAAAAAATCAAAAAAGAAGCAATCGCACTTAGGACAACGCAAAAGAGCATTTTCTTTTTTCTTTCCGTTTTCTTCGTCATCAATGTAATTTGTGCTACCATATATAAAAATGTTGAAATAACGAATCCTATTGAATCCATTATTAAAAGATACACAATTAGAAAGATGACTGTAAAAACAATATCTTTTGTATCGTATTTTTCATTCTCTTCATTCTGCTGTGCAATTTTTAATTCTTTTTCAATATCAAGTTCTGCAGTTGCCTCTTTCAGAGAACCTTGTTCGCTGTTATCCGATATACTTTTTTTCGTCTCTTTTATTTTCATACAACTGATAATCTGTATGATGCTCAATATGAGAAGGATCACTGCTAGTACCCGAGGGATACTAGCAGAGGTCAGCACTGTAACATCAAAAGATTTGTAAGATCGGATATTATATGTCTGGAAGTAATAAGCTACAGCAAGGACAATAAAGAAAACGCTGGAGTATATATCTTTGCGTCTGCTGTCCATAGTTTCACAACCTTTCACTTCTTCTTGCCTTGCAGCACATCAGAAATTTTCATCAGAGAATCATATTCATCAGCCCAATGTTTGGTAGAATCTTGGATGTTAGCACAATATGGTTCTTGCAGATAGGTTTTTTTGATTTCTTCCTGATATTGTTTATTATTATGTACAATATCTTCCACTGCAGCGTTTAATTTCTTAGCAATCGCTGGATCCGTGCCCTTCGGGAAGAACATTGTGTAATTGCAGTAATATGCAATATCAACGCCATTTTCTTTTAAAGTCGGGACATTTGGATAATCTTTTACCCGATCCGAAGTACAAGTAGCCAACATTTTAAATTGACCAGTTTTTAAATAATCTTTCACTGCAGGAATCCCGGTTGCAATTGCATCAACCTGCCCGCCAAGGAGAGCAACAATTCTATCTGAAGAGTTGCCAGAGTCAATAATATTGAATTTTGCCCCAGCATTCTGCAATGCAATGGCAGCCCAATGAGAAGTGGTTCCAGTAGCCACAGGCATCTTATATTTTCCAGGATTAGCCTGCGTATCTTTAATCATATCCTGTACTGTATTCCACGGGGAATCTCCTCTGACTACGATTGCATCGCCAAGACCACGTCCGATAATGCCTCCCATTTCAAAATCTTTATAGGAAAAATCGATAGTCTTGCACGCAGCGGCGATATTCAGACTGGCATGAGTAAATAGAATAGTATAGCCATCTGGTGCTGCATTTTTTACGCGGGAAGCTGCAATAGCTCCGCCACTACCTGTAACGTTGGAAACAACAACCGGTTTTCCTAATTTTTGTTCCAAATATTTAGATATAGTCCGTGCATTATAGTCCGTATCTCCGCCTGCAGAAAATGGAACAATTACTTGAACCGGTTTTGTCGGCCACTTAACGGCTTGCTTCTTTCCTGCATTTTTACTTTGATTTCCACATCCCAAAGCCATGATTCCAACCATTGATGCTAAAAGAAGTGATAAACATTTAATTTTTTTCATTTTCCGTCCTCCTTTTTGTCAATGCCATCTTATTTTAAATAGTTTACAGGGTATTTGGGTTTTCTTCCATTCAATACATCATCAATTCCTTGTGCCGCATCAATCCCCATCTGATCCATGGCTTCAACGCTTAAGGCTGCATTGTGAGGACTAACAGTTATATTTTGTAATTTAAAAAGGATATTATCCTTTTTTGCAGGTTCTTCAGCAAACACATCGATTCCGGCTGCCATAATAGTATGTTCGGTTAACGCAGCAAAAAGGTCTTCTTCATTAATCACGCCACCACGAGCACAATTTATTAAAATCGATGTTTTTTTCATATATTTTAGATTATTTTTATTAATCATATTAATTGTTTCCGGAGTTCTAGGGACATGCAGGGAAACAATATCAGCTTCTTTTAAGACTTCTTCTATCGAATCACATCTTTCGATATCACTTGCCCACTTATCACTGGGAATAAATTCATCAAAGCCGATAATCTTCATGCCAAAGCCTTTGCTGGCTTTTTCAGCAACAGCTCGACCGATACGCCCGCAACCAATTAGCCCTAATTTTTTCCCTCGAAGTTCAATACTTTTTGTAATGTCCCTTGCTTTAAAATTACCATTCCTTGTCTGCTGGTCTTGATAGATAATATGATCAGCACAGGCCAACATTAACGCAAGTGCATGTTCAGCTACAGCATTCGTATTTGCTGTTGGGGCATTTGTAATCTGGATTCCCAGTTCCGTAGCTGCAGGAAGGTCCATTTTATCCGTACCAACACCATAGCGGCTGATTACCTTTAATTTAGGAGCTGCTTCCATGATTTTTCTTGTGTACGGAATATTTCTAGCTAATATAGCATCGCAATCCTTTACAGCCTCGATAACATTTTCTTCTGTAGCAGGACAATCTAACACATGGACGATATAGCCACGTTCTCTTAAGTAATTTTTCCCTGCATCTGTAATATCTTCCGGAATCAAAACTTTATAACTCATTTTTTACTTCACACCCCTCTGAAAATACCAATAACCTTCACCATTACATCTGCACCTTAGAATTAAAGTCAATATACTTAATTCCTTCCCGAATATTTTTGATGATTGCTTTTTCTGCCCCCTCCGGATCTCTTTTCGCTATACAATCCAAAATTTTCTGATGTTCCGCCTGTCTTCGTAAAATTCCTTTATAATCTTGGATATTTACCCTCCTCCTGATAGCTGAATCAATGATCTGCAGATTTTTTCCCAAATTCTGTACCATAACAAAACCAGCGGCATCGCGAATTAACTGATGGAACTTTTCATTCACCTCACTTAACTTTTCAATTTCGCCATGTCCCTCAATAATCTTCTGAGCTTCGTCAAGATACTTTTGCATTGCGGCAATCTGTGCTTCTGTTGCATTCTTGGCAGCAAAATAAGCAGCGACTCCATCAATAGCACTACGGAGGTAAGTAAACTGCACAACAGTCAAATCCAGATTTTCAACGACAAAAGTGCCTTTCCGTTGGATGGTGACAATCAGTCCTTCACTCTGTAAAACACGGAAAGCTTCTTTCACAGGTGTCGTACTTACCTGCAGCATTGTACTGATCTGTCTTTCACTGATCTTATCTCCACTTTTCAGTTCTCCGCTTAAAATCATTTGACGGATGATATTCGTGACCTGATCACGGAGAGAGGCTGCCTGGACAATCGATTTATTATCATTCATGATTTCGGGATCCTTTGTAAATTTTGATTTCTGGTATCTGATATACCAGATGTTGGGATTAAAAATAATCCCACCCTTTTTAATAATAAACCGCGACAGCTTGAAAAGAAAGTAATAATTTTTTAATTTAATGATATCTGATATCTGGTATATCAGATATCATTAAATCTCTGTGCTTTAATAATATAACCAACATTCTAAATTTGTCAATGGAATATTCTGTATTTTTTAAGTATTTTTCTTTTCATACTTATTTTTGTTCATTCTTTACAGTTCTATTTACCTATAATTAAGGTTGTGTGCTTTATATAGATTTCTTTTCGCACTTTAAGTTAGAGTCAACTCCAAAATTGTGTGTAAATTACTATAGGCTATGAAATCATTTATGGCAAACCCATGTTGATCCACCGAATTGCCACTCTTTTCAATTTAGTAAGGGTATCGGTTTTTCAGTATCTCTTCATAACTTCGTTGAAAAAACGCCTCGCCCGCTGGCCTTGTTTCATCCTGTAAATGCTCATCAGTCCGCATCTTATTATTTTAAAATTTGTTTTGCCATCTCAACAAACTCTTTTTCATATGTACACATAAAACTTCCTTTTCTTTTAACAGATGCAATTTGCCAGCAAGAAGGCATATCTTCTAAAATATATGAACTTATTTTAGAAGAATATTCTTTAGCAATGGAATCTAATCCAAGTTCAGGTACAAATCCGACACCAATCCCTGCTGCTACCAACGCAACGATTGTTTCCATATTACTGAGTCGAATAACATCAGTCGGTAAAAAATCACACTCGGATAGATATTCTTCAATGAGCTGGCAAATTTTTGGTTCTATAATAAATGTTGGGGTCTTGTGGACACTCCTGTTCACAAGACCCCTTGTCTTACGATAAAATAAAGACATATCTAAGCTACATTTCACCTCAACCACCACGAAGAACTGAAAGGA
>NZ_JBQOUY010000040.1:0-13612 GCF_052216985.1 Acidaminococcus nyctereutis | reverse complement strand
GACTTGATCCTGGGGGATCATCCCAGGATGAAACTCTGGGACAGCTACAGCCTTTCCGCTGGGGACCGGGAACTGATGGCCAACCGGAAAGGATACCTGATTGATGGAGATCCGGAAGAACCCTTCACCCCGGAAGGTGATAAGGATTATATCGATTTTACCATCCAAAAGTACAAAGGAGATTTCTCTACGAAGGAGAAGCTAACCCGGGATATTGATGACGAAGAAGTCTTTGTAGAATCTTCTGCCGGCCTTGTGAACAACAGACGGGTAAGGCTTGTAAAGGGAACGGGCAGTTTCCGCCTGTATCCCTTTGGGTACGAAGGCCCGGTGAAGATTAAGCTGGGGAGAAAGTGGTACGAGGTGTGGAACGACTATCTGGTGTTTGTTGGAAGGCAGGGGTAATATGCAAAAAAACAAGATGGATTTGCCGACACAGGTTCAAATCACCCTTTATTTAGGTAGCCAGTGCAATCTCCACTGTGCCTACTGCCACCGGGAGGCTTCGGATGGGGAAGGGGGCATTTCAGAAGAATTTCTGGCAAAATTGAAACGGAATCCTCCTAGAGCCATCAAGTTCATGGGAGGGGAACCTCTGCTTTACATGAAGGAAATCCGGAAAGTGGTGGAAGCAGTGCCCCAAGCGAAGTTTGCGGTCAGCACCAACGGCATCGGCATCGAAAAGCACCTGGATTATTTCCGGGAGCATTACTTCCAAATCTGCATCAGCTATGATGGGGCAGAAAGGGACCTGCGGGGGTATGATCCTTTCACCGATCTATTGGATTACCCGGACCTGGCGGTTTCCACCACCCTGTACCATGGGAATACGGACCTGGGAGCCATTATGGCAAAGTTCCGGGAGAAGGAGAAAGTCATCGGACGGAACCTGTCCTTCTTCCCGCATCTCATGCATGTAACCAACGAGACCAACCGGAAGTATGCTCTGACCCGGGAGGACTATGATTCCATCCTGGAACAGTACAAGAAGTATGTGGGGTTGTATCTGTCCCGGTTCCGGAGGTTCGGCATCCGGGACAAGCAGTATGAAGGACTTTACCAAACCCTGGAACGGCGCAGGGAGGTTCAGTACATTTACGGAGAAACCTACTGCAGCAACCGGACCATCCGGAAGGTGGATGCTAAAGGACGGCAGTATCCGTGTCTTTATATCCGCCGCCAGGGGCTTTCCGATAACTGGTTGAAGGAACAGCAGGATCTCCTGGATGCCTTGAGTCCCGAATGCCGCCAGTGCTCTGTTTACGGCATGTGCGGCGGGGCCTGTATCGTCAGTCAGGAGCATGCTCAGGAGTGCCGGTTCTACAAGGCCCTCTACACCTGGTTCCAGAAGGAAGTGAACCGGCCATGAACCATCTCTTTATCTTCCCGGAGGCGGTGCAGACAACGGATACCATTTCCCTGGATCTGGAAGAAAGGCGACTGAGCTTCTCCTGCAGCAACAAACGAGTGGCCATCAACCTGGATGCCCTTCGGAGCGGGTCCTCCACGGTGATCCTGAAGAACCCCATCACAGGGTCCGTGTATCCCCTGTTCAACTTCCGGGAGATTCTCCAGGTGATGGATCTGGGGCCCCAGGAGCTGCTGCGGACTCTGAGTCTGTGCTCCTTTGTGCAGATTGACAAGTCCGGGAAGGATACCTTTATGAAGGTATTCCTGCCCAAGGGCCAGCCGGAACTCCGAAGCCGCACTCATGACTTCTCCCGTTTTCCTCATGTAGCCATGGCCGACCTCCACAAACTGGACCGGGCCTTTAGCTGGAGTGTGCATCATGTGAAGGCCCGGATCCATTACGGTCGGATCGAGGGAAGCCTGGTGTTTGAACGATCTGCCTTCTGGAAGGAGCCGGTTTATGTGAGCCACGCCGGCCAGACTCAGGAGCTGACCCAAGGGGAGAACTGGTTCTCCTTTGCCTGGAGTCCTACGGAAGACGTGTACTGCGGCACCGAAAAGGGACGGTACAAAGGCCGGGCTCTCCATGTTTCGGGAGATCGACGATAACAGAAAGGAGGGAAGACCATGAACTTCATTAGCTACACTTTTGTGAACGCGGTAATCAGTGCCCTGGCAGTCTTCGGGTGCTGGCTGATCCTGCGGCCACAAAAAATCGAGAACCAGGCGCTCCACAAAAGCATCGACAACAACACCAAAGCTCTGGAAGATTTGACGGGGCTCATCAACGAAATGCGGGTGGCCCAGGCAGGCATCGAGACCAATATCGACAACCTGTGGCACCGGTACAAGGACCTGAAGGGAGAAGTGGACCGCATCCACGATCACAGTAATCTGGGGAATCCGCCATGTTTGAAAAAGTAAAAGGGATACTGACTAAAGGCCTGGATGCGGTGAAAGCACGCCTGAACCAATTCCAGCAGCCCATCAAATGGATCGTCATAGGGTATCTTGTGACGGTCTTTCTTTTTGTGCTTTCCTACTATGGCTTCTGGCTGTATCTGGCGGTGACGGGGAAAATCCAGCTGCCGGACCTTCTGGCCATGGTGCGGGAACTGGTCGGGCCTGCCATGGTGGGGTTTGTCACCTTCATTGCAGGCTGCTTTGTGGATCTTGACGGGAACGGGATCCCGGATCATTTTGAAAAGGAGAAGGAGAAGAAATGAAGATTTTTATCAATCCAGGACATATGCCCGGTGTGGACAGCGGGGCTGTCAATGACAAATACGGCGTCACGGAAGCCGGTATCGTAAAGGAAATCGGGGCAGGGGTACAGCAGTACCTGAACCGGGTGGGCTATGACTGCCTGCTGGTCCAGTCCGACAATCTCTGCGGGGAGTCTCCCAACTATACCAACATTTGTGCCAGTGCCAACGGGTGGCAGGCGGACCTGTTCCTGTCCATCCACTGCAATGCGGCAGCTGCAGAAGAAGCCCAGGGGACGGAAACTCTGGTGTACAGCAGTGACAGTGCAGAAGTCTGCGGTCTGGCGGAATGCATCCAGAACCAGATTGTCCAGAGCCTGGGGACCGTGGACCGGGGCGTAAAGGAACGGCCGGGGCTGGCGGTGCTCCGGGAGACGGATATGCCGGCGGTCCTGGTGGAAACGGCGTTCATCACCAATGAGGAAGACGTGCAGCTCCTGATGGATCAGAAGGACGAATTTGCCCGTGCCATCGCCCGTGGGGTGACGGATTACATCGCCCGGAAAGGATGAGAGACCATGGACATGTGGCGGATCAGCGATGAATTTCTCTTAGGCTATCTTTTGGGCATTTTGTCCGGGGTGCTCCTTTTTACCCTGGTCATCTGAAGAAAGAGGGTGGGGATCATTGAGAAAAAGCGCCTGGTGCTTGCTGCTGTGCTTGTTGTTGTCCTTTCCGCAGGTCTCCTGGGCTTCTGGGTATACCATAACGGAAGAACAACTGACCCGGTTGGAAGCGAATATCACCGAGCTGCAGACCATCAACAGCAGATTACAGAAGGAATCCAGTCAGCAGAAGAAACGCATGGAGGAATTGGAAACGCAATTGACCGCAGCGCAGAGCGAATTGCAGAAAGCCAGGGAACAGTCCAGTCTGCTCGGGAGTCAGTTGAAAGAACTGGAAAGGACCTCGATCAGGCAGGAAGAATCCTTGCGGATTGCCAACGAATCCTTAGCCGCGTACGAGAAAGAAAACAATAGAACACAGAAAAGGCTGAAAGCCCAGCGGAACCTGGCTTACGGGATAGGGACAGTGCTGCTGGCGGCTTTGGTTCGGAAATGAAGAAAACCGTGGTGGGAAGCTCTCTGCCACGGTTCTTTTTTATTGCAGTCCCAAAATTTGCACACTGTCTATGTTATAATAACTGTATATGCAGGGAGAAGGGGAGATGGCTTTGAAAACGGTACGGGTTGTGGCGGCGCTGATTCTCAACCAGGATAAGGTCCTGGCCACCCACTTACCCGGGGCGCCTCAGAACTCCTGATCCAGGGGATTGAATTGGAATTTCCCATTGTCCCCTTTATCGGCGACTTCTACATCCAAAATGGAAAATGGGTAGTAGACCCCAAAGCCACCAATCCAGAGTTGAAGGACCTGAGGAAGGTGCTGGAAAACGTGTACCAGGTACTCCTGACCCGAAGCCGCAAAGGGATGCTTCTATATTTTCCAAGGGAATCGAAGGAGTGAAAACTGGAAGATATGTACTGGTGGTTTGCGGGGATGATGGAGATTGAATGAAAAAAGGTAGGAGGATTTGCCAAAATAATTGAGCTGACTTTAACAAAACACCCATTGGCACGGAATTTGGAAACAGCGAAGTGTATTGGGATCTACTCCCAATTTCAGAAAAATCATTAACGTAGAACGATCACAAGGAGGAAAACGAAATGGCAAGAAGGGCACCTTATAGCAATGTTAGGAAGACAAATCAAATACGGGCATCTCACGTGAAGGGCATGGGTGATGTGGTCTTTAAAGGATTTCAGTGCCTTAATCCTGAATGCACAGAGTTCATTTTTGTGCGTGAAGACGAGATTGGAGAAGATTTCAAGATCGTATGCCCTAAATGTGGATATGTCCATGAGTCTGGTGGAGAAACTAAATTCTATGATTATTCAATGGATGTAAATGACGACGAAGGTAAGCCTGTTTCTACGGCGCAAGGGGAATTTACTATTTTGCATGATGACTATATTGCAGAAGCTCAAGAATACAAATATTGCATTGTTTGTAACACATTAAAACCACTTGAGTTTTTTGATCACCATTCTGCAAGGACATCGGGAAGGCAAGGCGAGTGTCGTTTATGTAAGAAAGAATATAACGCTATCAAAAATGGCACAAGACTCACAGACCAGCATCGCGAAGCAGCTCAAAAACGTAGACTTCTTCTGGACGTAGCGGGATCACCTAAAATTAATAGCAAAGAGATAGAAGAACGTTATCATCATAAGTGTTTTAATTGTGGGAAAGATTTGAGCAACGTTGCTGATAAGCGCGAGAAACCACTTGATCACACACTGCCAGTATACTATTTATGGCCGTTGTCAACTGAAAATGCTACCTTGCTGTGTCGCACATGCAATGGAAATAAATCCGGTACTTGGCCGTCCAAATTTTATGATGATGCCCATCTGAAAAGACTTTCTATCTTGACAGGTTTTGACTATGATCTCTTGGCTGGCGAGCCCCAGTACAATCCAAAAGCAATCGAGGCTCTACACGATCCTGAAAAAGTCGATGTATTGCTAGAGAAGTTTGCTGCATACATGCCAGAAGTAATGAAACTCCGAAACAGGATTTTACGAGATACTGGTTTTGACTTTTTCTCTGTTTCACAGAGCATATCCGATGCTTATGTTCGAAAAGCCGACGAAATGTACCAGTCTGGAAATAAAGATAACGATTAGAATGCAATGTAAAAGTATTGCGATATTACTACTTTTATGGTAATATCGCATTTGACATATCGAAGTATGGAGGTAAAGATGGCTTTTACATTTAAACCTTTATGGAAGTTACTTATCGACAAGGATATGACCAAAAAAGAGCTTATGAGAGAAACTGGAATTTCCAAATCAACCATGGACAAAATGGGCAGAGGGGACAATGTTTCTCTTGATATCATAGACCGAATATGCAACCATTTTGATTGTAAAGTTGAGGATGTTTTGGAGCACTATAGGTCAGAAAACGAGGTAAACAAGGAATGAAAAAAACCTATAAAGCCGCTGCAGGAACATTTAAACTTAATAAACAGGAGCCGATTCATCGTTGGTATTCTTATTTAGAAGGGTATTCATCTTGTCTCGTTGAGGATGTTCTAAAAAGTGAAACTAACGATGACATCAAATCTGTATATGACCCCTTCTGTGGCACTGGAACGACACCAATGGTTGCGGCTAAGTATGGGTTGATGTCTTATTACAGTGAAACGAATCCTTTTATGAGACTGGTGATAGAGTCGAAAATAAACTCTGTCAAAAGACTGCGTGAATCAGGTTTTAAGGCTGAAGGCCTTCGACAACTGTTAAACACTGTTCATGACTATACCAAGCCAAATTCAAAAGATACTCCAACGTGGGACGGCTTTGAAAAATATTTTGAAATCAAAACATTGCGCCAGATTCTGGATATGAAAAATATTGTAAACCAGATTGAAAACGTAGATACCAGGCAGATTGCTAAGGTCCTTCTGGCTTCTATTATTGTTCGCGCATCGAAAATGAAAAGGCAGGGAGATTTACGTTACGCAAAAGAAGGAGAAAAATCCGAACAAGATCTTGATGTTATTACAAATTTCAAGAAAAAGATAGAAGAAGCAATTGATGATATAGAAAGCAACACGTGGCCTATTCTTTCAGAAACTGTATGCTTAGCTGAAGATGCCAGAGATATTACCATTAACGGAATCATTGACTGCGTTATTACATCGCCGCCATATCTTAATGGTACAAATTACGTAAGAAATACAAAGCTGGAGCTTAAGCTTTGCGATTTCATCAAAACCGAAAAAGATTTACCAGCGTTTCATTCTAAAGGAATTATCGCTGGAATTAATAATGTATCCAAACGCACATCAGGCTTTAGTATACCCGATTGTGTTACTCCCTACATAGAAAAGCTCGAACCAGTAGCTTATGACAAAAGAATTCCGCTGATGGTTGCAGGATACTTCAATGATATGGATAAGGTAATAGAGCGCTTATCAGTAGCCATGCGTGATGGTGCTCCTTTTATTATGGATATTGGTGATTCTCAGTTTGCAGGAGTGCACATTCCTACTCACGAGATACTTTCGCGTATTTGTGAGAAGCATGGTTTTACTTTGTGCCAACAGGAGATTCTTCGTAAAAGGCGTTCAAAGAATGGAATGACATTATCTCAGCGGCTTTTAAAGTTCAGATTACATAAAAATACGGGTGATGATCGATTTTATTTTGAAGCAAAACAGTTCATGGACGAGAAGCCGTATAAGAATTCTCCATACTCTGGACGAAACTGGGGACACCCATGGCATTCTTTATGTTCATATCATGGAAAGTTAAAGCCGTCTATTGCTCATTTTATGATAAGTGAATTCACATCCCAAGGGGACGTTATACTGGATCCTTTATGTGGTGTTGGCACGATTCCATTTGAAGCATGCTTGCAAGGAAGATTCGGCGTAGGAAATGACTTAAGCGAGATGGCTTATATCGTAACCAAAGCGAAATTAGAGCGCCCTCTGTTTGACGAGTGCAATAAAGTGCTTGCAACACTAACAGATTATATAAAGAATAATTTTGATGCAACATTCGTCAATGAGAGCATAGAAAAATATAAGCAATTTGGTTTTAATGGGAAGGTTGCAGATTATTTTCATCCTGATACTTTTCGAGAAATTTTATGTGCACGAAATTTTTTTGTTAATAAGATTAGCAATATTACAGCTGCTGAAGCCATGGTATATTCTTGCTTTCTCCATGTCCTACATGGAAATCGACCATATGCGCTTTCTCGGAGATCTCACCCATTAACTCCCTATGCCCCATCTGGTGATTATATTTACAAGAATGTATCAGAGCATATCAGGGAGAAGTTAACGCTTACTTATAATAAGGGTGACTTCGATCATTTCGTGCAAGGTAAAGCTGTGTTCGGCGACTACAGCCTTCTTAGAGATAATCCCGGCACCGTCGATGCGATTATTTGCTCTCCTCCTTTTGCTGATTCAATCAGGTTTTATATGCAAAACTGGATGAGACTTTGGCTTTGTGGTTGGGAAGAAGAAAATTATAAGGAGGCGGAGTCTGTTTTTTTGGACCAGAGACAGAAAAAGAATTTTGATGTTTACCTTCCTTTTTTTGAGATGTGCTCAATCGTTTTAAAACCTAAAGGGAGAGTAATACTTCATCTTGGAAAAACAAGTAAGGTAGATATGGCAGAAGAATTATCCAGACGGTCTACACAGTGGTTCAACGAAATTTACAGAGCGAATGAAGATGTGCAAGCTCTTGAAAAGCACGGAATTAAGGATAAAGGTGGCACAATTGATCATCAGTTTCTCTTTTTGCAAAAGAAATAAGGAAAACCATTCGAAATGCAAAAGTACAGAGTGGTATTATAGACGTTTGGTGCAGGGTTGAATTGAACTTTTCAACGATTCCACACTTTTTAGCGATAGCAGAAAGGGGTGTCGCTTTTGACTACAGCAACATCAGCAGTATATCAATTCAAGGCCGGAAGCACGCTTTAGCGTCCTGTCCTGAAACGCAGAAAAGCCCAGAAACAACGCGATTTTCGGGCTAACTGTGCACATGAACTTGGTATCAAAGATAAGAACTTAATAGAACCGCATTTGCCCGCCTTATGATAAGCAAGTATTCGTCCTTGATTTCGTTAATTCCTATTCTTCAGGGAAAGTAAAGGCAGGTACCATGGATGCAGAACTGCTGGATATAGCCCAAACCCATACTGATTTTACTCGGCAGGATATTTTGGATCGTAAGGAGCGCATTATAAATTCCTTTGTTTGTGCTTTGGAAAAGGCCGGGCTGATTAAGTGATTTTATTGGATTGTTAATCAATTACCGCTTCTGTTATTTTCTTTGCCCCGTATGTCAGGCAGCCTATGGCTGCACTTACAAAGCAAAGGAGAGTTAAAATGGAACGGTATTATGATCTGGTGATGGCGAATGCACTGCAAGAGTACGCCAGGAAAAGCGGGCTGCCCGGTGTTGCTCCGGAGGGTGTTTCGGAAGATGAGCGCTGGGAAGTGGCGAAAAGGGAACTTTCCGGATCCAGGCTGGGTGTTATTACGGAATGGGGATTCATCGATTTTGACCCCCGTGGGCTGAAGGATTTGGTGGGCGGAGAAGGAATGTCCTATGAAGAATACCTGGAACTGCAGAAGGCATCCGGGGATGAAGTAAGGCATGACCTGGAAAAAGCCTACTATGAAAATTGCTGGGTAGCCTGCAAAGGGCAGATCGAAAAAATCAACAAGGCCAAAGGCCGGATTTGCTTTGAGCGGGTTTATCTGGACATCTTTTCCTGTGATGGAAATGGATTCATGGGCAAGGAAGACCATGTGTGGATGGAATGCAGTGGTTTTGAATCCTACAAGGCCGGGGACAATTTGTCTTTTACCGCAGAAATCTATCGGTATGTGAAGACCGGGAACGGAAAGATGCTGGACTTCGGCCTGAGGAACCCCCAGGGCATCCGGAAAATCGGGGGGTATGATCTGCTATCGGATGAGGAACTGGAGCTTCAGGCTGCAGATGAGTTCATCTGCCGGGAACTTTGCCTTTACAAGGAGCATTGCTATGGAACGGCCTGCCTTGCCGATGCTGATTGGCGGAAAACGATGCGGAAAGAACTAAGTGGTTTGGAAAATCGGAAGGAATCCCGAGGGCATGTTGGGAGGCATAGGGAAATGAAGGTAAGATATATTGGTCCCAACCAAGGGGATGCTTTTACAAACAATAAAGTTTATGAAGTTATTGACGTGCAGGTTCCCTGGCTTCGTATCATAGATGATTCTGAAGAGGATTACATCTATTTGATCAATGAACCACGCCTGCTGGACAGTTCGGTTTCCGGAAAGTTTGAAATTGTAGAAGATGATGAAAAAGGTACTCTGCATCAGGCTTTTGAAGAATTAAGGAAACTGATAGCGGACTACAACAGCAGCAGCGCAGGCAGAAAAAGTCCCCTGAAACAAGTCGGCGAATAATAGAGAGAGTCAGCCAAGCAAGATTTTAAATCGTCGGACGAGAAAGAAATAAATAAGCAGATTTGCCAATTCATCCGGTATGGGATTTTGTCCTGTACCGGATTTTTTTTACCTCCAAAAATCATTGCCCTGCGCCGGGATGGGGTAGGGTATAGGAGCCATGGCAGCTTCTCATACCGGCTTTTGGTCTGCCAGAATTTTTTTTTTTTTACTTTTTTTGGAGAAAACGTCAGAAAAAGCATTCTCCCAAGGCTACAGAGTGGAGGGGAAAACGATACCAACCCTCAGGAAGGAGGAAAAGCCATGAAGCAAAGAGTAAGCATCAGCGTTTCAGCGGCAAAGGGTAGTAGGCATATTGCTGCCGTACGGTCTGTGTCCGTGCGGGAACGGATTCTGCGGTTCCTGCTGGGTGGGAAGGAAAAAGTAACCATCATCGTGCCAGGCGACTCCGTAGAGGAACTGGCCATCAGGGAAATTAACGAAGGAGGAAACTAAGGTGACGAAGGACAATCTTGAAAATCTTGCAAACGAACTGGCCAATTGCACAAAGACCCTGCTGCGGATTGTAGAAGCTCTGGAAAACGAGATGAACAATAGAACAGCAGAGCCGGAAAAGGTGATTCCAGAGCGGAAGGTCCTTTCTTTTGAAGAAGTCCGGAAAACGGCGGCTGACAAGTCCTGTCAGGGATTCACGGCAGAAGTGAAAGCCCTTATTGAAAAATATGGGGCGGAAAAACTCTCCAGCGTAAAGCCGGAAGACTATGAAGCCTTCATGAAGGAACTGGAGGAGATCAGCCATGCCGGATAAGCAGCATGCGGTTCTTTCCGCCTCGTCCAGCTATCGCTGGCTGGCCTGCCCGCCTTCTGCGTTGGAGTGTGCTAAGCGGCCGGACACCACAAGCGACTTTGCCCGGGAGGGTACGGATGCCCATACTCTCTGCGAATACAAGGTGAAGAAAGCCCTGGGCAGGAAGGCACAGAACCCTACGGGGACCCTCGACTATTACAGCGAGGAAATGGCTGAATGCACGGACGACTATGCCCAATTCGTTATGGAGCGGCTTGCGGAAGCAAAGAAAGAGTGCCAGGATCCCATCGTCCTTGTAGAACAGCGGTTGGACTTCTCGAAATGGGTGCCGGATGGGTTCGGTACAGGAGACTGTGTCATTGTGGCGGACGATACCCTGACCGTCATCGATTACAAGCACGGGCTTGGTGTGGAAGTCAGTGCGGAGAAGAATCCCCAGATGATGTGCTATGCCCTGGGGGCACTGGACATCTTCGACGGGATTTACGATATCCAAAGGGTCTCCATGACCATCTTCCAGCCAAGACGGGATAATGTCAGCACATACGAAATGACCAAAGGCGACCTGTTCCAATGGGCGGAGAAAGTCCTCAAACCCACGGCTGCTATGGCGGCTAAAGGCGAAGGGGAGTACAAGGCCGGGGACCACTGTCGGTTCTGCAAGATCCGGGCCACCTGCCGGAAACGGGCGGAGTATAACCTGGAACTTGCCAGATACGACTTCGCCATGCCGTCTACTCTCTGTGACGCAGAAGTGGAAGCCGTGCTGGAAAAGGCCGATGACCTTGTAGCCTGGGTAGGTGACATTAAGGACTATGCCCTGCAGCAAGCTCTATCCGGCAAGGCATGGGCCGGCTGGAAACTGGTGGAAGGCCGGTCCAATCGCCGGTATGTCAGTGACGAAGCCGTAGCCACCAAAGTGGAAGAAGCCGGATATTCTCCCTACGAAAAGAAACTCATGGGCATCACAGCCCTGACCCGCCTTCTGGGGAAACGAAGGTTTGATGAACTTCTGTCCGGCCTCATCGAAAAGCCCCAAGGCAAACCGGTCCTGGTACCGGAATCGGACAAACGCCCGGCTATGCATACCGCGGCAGAAGATTTTAGCAGTGAAAATTAAGGAGGAACGAACAATGAAACATTATGTAAACCCTTGCAAAGTCATTACCGGAGCAAATACCCGCTGGTCCTACGCCAACGTCTGGGAACCCAAATCCATCAACGGAGGAACCCCCAAGTACAGCGTGAGTCTCATCATCCCCAAGTCTGATACGAAGACCGTGGAAAAGGTGAAAGCGGCTATCCAAGCAGCCTATGAGGAAGGGCAGGGCAAGCTCAAAGGAAACGGCCGCATCGTGCCGAAGCTGGAAACCATCAAGAACCCGCTCCGTGACGGAGATCTGGAACGGCCTGGGGATGATACCTACAAGGACAGCTACTTCATCAATGCCAATTCTGCCACAAAGCCCGGCATCGTAGATTCTTCCTGCCAGCAGATCCTGGAACGGTCTGAAGTGTACAGCGGGGTCTATGGAAGAGCCTCCATCAACTTCTACGCCTTTAATTCCAACGGCAACAAGGGCATTGCCTGCGGCCTGAACAACCTGCAGAAGATTCGTGACGGGGAACCTCTGGGCGGAAAACCCAGAGCGGAAGACGACTTTGCTACGGCAGACGATGATGATTTCCTGGACTAAGGAGGAACTATAATGGAAAATATTTTGAAGTTGATTCTGGATTGTCTGTACTGTCTGGTTGCCCTGTGTGTTGGCGGCTTCTTTGTGGCCATGATCTACACGGATATCAAAAAGGACCAGCGGGATGAAATTGCGGCCCGGAACCGGGAGGATCGGGAAGCAGAATATCATCGCAAACAGATGGAATCCTTTCGGAAATAAGACGTGGTAAATGGTGGCGGCGGGGCCTTGTGCTTCGCCGCTTTTCTCGAGGTGAAACGTATGAAAACCATCAGTATCGATATTGAAACCTACAGCGATGTGAACTTAGCCAAATGCGGGGTCTATAAATATGCCGAGTCCCCGGATTTTGAAATCCTCCTTTTTGGCTATGCGGTGGATGGAAGAGAGGTGAAAGTAGTCGATCTGGCCCAGGGGGAAACCCTCCCGGAAGAGATTCTGGAGGCACTCACCGATGACTCCATCATCAAATGGGCCTTCAATGCCAATTTCGAACGGGTGTGCTTGTCCCGGTATCTGACGGATCTGGGGAGGAGCCTGGATCCCTTCCATGACCATCATCCGCTTTCTCAGGACTGTGCCATGTTCCTGAACCCGGCCGGCTGGAAGTGCTCCATGGTGTGGTCCGCCTATATGGGGTTGCCCCTTTCCCTGGAAGGAGTGGGGGCCGTGCTGAATCTGGACAATCAGAAGATGAAAGAAGGCCGGGACCTGATCCGTTATTTCTGCGTTCCCTGCAAGGAGACCAAGACCAACGGGGGACGGACCCGGAACTTGCCCCAGCATGCTCCCGACAAGTGGAATCTCTTCAAGAGCTATAACAAGCGGGATGTGGAAGTGGAAATGGCCATCCAGGAGAGGCTGCAGAAATATCCGGTGCCGGACACGGTGTGGGAAGAATACCACCAGGACCAGGAAATCAACGACCGGGGGATCGCCATTGACCTGGAGCTGGCCCGGCAGGCAGTGGCCATGGATGCCAA
Source organism: Acidaminococcus nyctereutis (assembly GCF_052216985.1). NCBI lineage: Bacteria > Bacillati > Bacillota > Negativicutes > Acidaminococcales > Acidaminococcaceae > Acidaminococcus > Acidaminococcus nyctereutis. Next base: position 449 of record NZ_JBQOUY010000040.1, on the reverse strand, counting down.
AAGCCGGGAGAGCCTGATGGCCGCTCTAAAGGAAAAGACCGGCCTGGAGAATCCCAATTCAGTCCTCCAGATGCTGAGATGGCTCGAAGCCCGTGGCCTAAAGTCGGACTCCCTGGGGAAGAAGCAGGTGAAGGAACTATTGAAAACGGCCCAGGAGCCTCTCCGCAGTGTGTTGCAGCTCCGGCAAAAGCTGGCCAAGTCTTCTGTGAAGAAGTACCAGGCCATGGAAATAACCGCCTGTCAGGACGGCAGGGCCCGGGGCATGTTCCAGTTCTATGGGGCGAACCGTACTGGACGGTTTGCGGGGCGGCACATACAATTGCAAAATCTTCCTCAGAACCATCTGCCGGACCTTTCAGAAGCCCGGGAGCTGGTGCGCCAGGGAAACTACGAGGCTCTGGAGCTGCTCTACGATTCTGTGCCGGATGTGCTGTCCCAGCTGATTCGGA
>NZ_JBQOUY010000004.1:0-148478 GCF_052216985.1 Acidaminococcus nyctereutis | reverse complement strand
ATGCGGAGATGATGGCATCTAATACGCCGTCTGAACTGAGAAGAGCCGCTATCCGGCAGCAAAATATGGCGGCAGCATAGTGTTTTGAATACCTAAAGGAAATTTACACACAAATATGGACTTGACTTGTTCATTGTACTCATAAGATGAAAATGGAAATAAATATGGATTATTTTTGTATAGATCTACCCAGATATTTTGAAATTCGATATCTTTGAATCTAAATCTCTTTAACATTACTCTTTATCCCCTAACTTATATAAGGTTCTCAAGATTCCATACCAAAAAACACCATAAATAAAACCACTCGTATTTCCTTGTCCCTTTTGATATTTTCCCCATTGCAAAAAATCATGGTAGTTAGCCGTTTTTTTGATTGGTTTAATATTCGTGATGGTTTCCCAGGGAGACAGTGCATTGTACTGCCGCCACTGGGCATCGAAGGGTGCCAGCACCATCTGCCAGGGCTTCCGCCGGCCGGTCCAGTGGATGATCACCCCATGTCCAGGATCATCCTCTCCACCGCCAAATTCGTTGTAAACGGGGGGCAGGAACAGGTTCGTCCCATCGAAGGTCAGGTTCAGCACATCCTGGCTCTGGCCCAGGAACCGTTCCCGGGGTTCCTTCTGGAAAGAAAAGGCCTTTTCCGTAATGCCCTGCTTTTCCCATTCCGGAATGTTGATGATCATGATTCCATCGTTGAAGTACTTCCCGTTCTTTAGTTTCAGATAGCCGCCCCGATAGGCCGCATCTTTGGGCCGCTCGGAAACGGCCCCCATGGCCTTGCCTTCCATAGGCAGTGCAAACAGGTCCTCCAGGGACCGGATTACCATGGTATCCGCATCCAGATACAGGAACCGGTCTGTTTCTTTTTTCAGCACCTTAGCCATATAGAGCCGTCCATAGGTAATCCGGGAAAACCGGGCCACCTTCACATGGAAATCCTGGAAGGGTTCCATATTCAGTTCATAAAGGGTGCAGCGGCAATGCCATTTTTCTGCCAGTGTCCGGACCTTTTCGGCATTGTCCCGACTGTAGCCGTCGGTGAACAGATGGAAGATAAAAGGATGGCCCGGATTGTTCTCCAATACGGATACCATGGACGCCCCCATGATCTGGAAAAAGGGGTCGTTCACATTGTAGGCAACATGCCAGGGATCTTTTCCTCCTGTGGACAGGAAATCAAAGGTTTCCTGTTTCTTGATGAAATTGTCCAAATCGAAAAAACCGGGTTCAAATGTTTTCATTATTGGCCACCTGAGTTATTCATCACATTACATCCAGCATTTTCCATAATCATTATCATTTTCACAAACATCCCAGTTATAAAAAATCCTTTCGCAAATCGATTTTAAAGTATCTCTCGTCCCCTTGTATTGAAGATTTACAAGGTTGTTCTTTTCAAGGATATGAGGAAATATAAAACGAAATTCCGCCAATGATATATCTTTTTTCACTATTATATCTTTCCAGATGCTAATGAATTTTGTTTTAACCCTATCATGACAGCTTCCAAGAGCCATAAAATCCTAACCCCAGAAGTTAAATCCAAAGTATATTCAATTTGACCAAAAATAACTACATACCCAACAAAAGCAATACCAAACATTAAGTCATAGGGATTTTTATCTTTTTTCCAGTTACTAAAACTCTTTACTGTAAAATAACCTGTAAAATATAAAAGACCCAAAAATCCTATGCTTCCAGTCTCTCCCAACAAATGGAAATAATTACTGTGCGCATGAGGCAGCTTTTGGGTATCCTCAGGGGTCCAATATTGTGGCACATACATTTCTCCCCATCTTCCCAATCCAATACCAGCCAACGGATGATCTTTTGCCATTTGGATACAGGCTTTCCAGGCCACAATCCGGTCCCCATTGGATCGGTCAGTGGTGGTATTGGCAATAGATTCAAATCGTTTTAAATATTTGGGAGAAGAAACCATAAACACACCGGAAGCCAGGAAAAACACGGCTATCACGGCCAGCGCTTTTTTGGAATGTTTGACATAATTCCATGCGGCCACAGGTACCAGGATCATATTGGACAGCCAGGACCCCCGGCTTTTATTGCAGAACAGCCCTATCCAGTTGCAGATCAGTGTAACTCTCGCCACATTTTTCAGCCGTTTTTCAAAGGTCGGATCCAAGAGAATGATAAAAGTAATGGGCAGCATCATGCACATAAGGCTGGCAATGCCCAGCTGGCTGCCTCCCAGCCCCCAGCCTCTGTCATCATTTCCCAAATGGAACAGGACCTGGATCAGCGTCAGAAAGCAATCCACGCCAAAAACAGCCGTGTAGGCCGTCAGCATGTTGATCAGATAATCTCGTTTCTTAATAAATACAACTATGGGTAAAAAAACTACAAACCGCCATACCCACATCTGCAGGAATTCATGGACCCCTTTTGAAATATTCCCTCCAAAAATAACCGAAGGCAAGGTACAAAGGACAAAAATGAGATAAGCTCTTAAATACCCTTTCACTTCAGGAGAAAGATGGATTTGCTTACGGTTGTAATAATACAGGAGCAATCCAAACAGCAAAACCAATCCATTCAGCACTTCTCCCAGTGCCATAGAAATCCGGGTCATACAGGCCATCCCTGCAGCACAAATTGCCAATGCCTTGATTATTTTCTGCTGTGTTGCCTCTGACATTCCTTAACTCCCCAACTTTCTTAAAACAGTTTCTTCCACAATCCAGCCAGCTTCAGCCGCAGTTCCTGCCGAAGGACGGACTTGCCTCCCATATCCCGGCCCGGCTGGGGCATTTTGGCCCCAGAAAAAGCAGTCAGTGCCAGATAGGTATAATATTTTTCATTGAACTGGCCTTTGGGAGCGAATTCCCAGGGTTTATACCGGCCGGCCCAATGGAACACCGCCGGCCGCTCCAAGGCTTCCAGTGCCAAGTTCCGCCAACGGGACCTTTTCAACACCTTCACCGGCAGAGTGAATACCGGGGGAATCACATTCCACCGGAGAGGCAACAGCTGCCAGTTCTTCCGGAAGACTTTATTGAGACCATCCTGATCATGGTGACGAAAATTCCCGTTCTCTACACAGTCCATCACTTGAGGGCCATAATTTTCTTTCCGCCAAACAGCCAGATCCATGAGCAGCACTCCTGAATTGAAATAAAGTTCCCCTTCTTTGATTCCCAGGGTTTCCTCTTTCTGCCGACGCATCCGGGAGGAAGCCAGGATTCCCAAATCGGGCACCGCCCCCAATGGTTTCCCTCCCAGATCCATGTCCCACAGTTCCTGGATATCGTCCAGGACCACCAGATCCGTATCCAGATAGATGACCCGTTGCAGGCTCTGGGGAACCAGTTCCGGGATCAGGAGCCGGAGATAGGCAGCTCGGTTCACATGGCCGCTGATAAAAGCCTTGACTTCGATTTGGGCCGTAGGAATCAACGTAATAGTTCCCTTCAGTTGGGTGACCGTTGCTGCCAGACCGGCACTTTTCTCTTCTGAAATCCCATCATTAAAAAAATAAAAATGTATCGGAAGGTTTCCCCGGTGGTTGGCCAAAATCGAGGCACAGGCCACGGCTCCATGCTGGGCATAATTGTCATCTGCAGCCAGCACAATGGCAATTTCGTCCATTTCTGTCACCTCTTTTGCTTTATTTGTGTCTTGTCACTTTTTCCTGCCAAGTTCCGCCAGTTTCATGTATTTCATGGCTGTGTAGATGCCGTGCTGAAGGGTGGCCACAAACCCCATGCTCCCTTCCAGGAAGCCCCCTTCCAGCACATAGGCCTTTACCATCCCCATCAGGGCATGACCGGCAGCAGTTCCTGCCGTAGCCTTTTTCCCCCGGCTGTAAGCTTCTTCTGCCCACAGAGTGGTATAGTGGCCGGCTTTGTTCCACCACTGGGCAAAGGTGTCATAGGTATAATGCTCCAGCGGTTCTTTCAGTTCCGTCAGCGGCAGAGAACATTCCGGCCGTTCATGGACTTTCCCTACCCAGCAGACCTTTTCCCGGGGAAACAGCCGCTTCACCCGGTCGGGACTAAAAGCCCCATGATGGAACTCATGGCCGAAAGCAATGTTAATCCGCCGGAAGGAATACTGATGGTCTATGCTGCCGGCTTTGATGGTGTTGATTTTTTCCGCCAGTGCCGGGGTCAGCCGCTCGTCCGCATCTAGATACAGGATCCAATCCCCTGTAGCCTGGGACAGGGCAAAATTCCGCTGGGCTGCAAAATCATTGTCCCATTCCCGGAAGACAATATCAGCCCCTGCTTCCCGGGCCAGGGCCACTGTATGGTCCGTACTGCCAGAATCCACCACCAGCAGCTGATCGGCACAGGGACGGGCGGAAGCCAGGGCATCCAGGATATGGCGTTCTTCATTTTTGGTCAGTATGGCTACGGTACAGGTTCCCATGATATTCTCCTTTTTTCTTTCCATTTTAGTCTACCCTAAAGGTACTGGAAAGGCAAGACGGAAGGGGAATTTTTTGTTCAATACGACAAAGGGGTTATTGCATATGTGATTGTCACACGTGCAATAACCCCGCTATAATTTTATGGAGCGGAAAACGAGATTCGAACTCGCGACCCCCACCTTGGCAAGGTGATGCTCTACCACTGAGCTACTTCCGCAATTGAATTACTTGTACAGTATATTACAGTTTTGGAATACTGTCAATATATTTTCTCAATCCGTCCAAATCCTTCAAAAATGGGACCTGGTCGGCCCATTCTTCCCACAGGAACCCCTCCCCTGCCATTTCCTTCAGCAGGACTTTCATGGGCTGCCAGTAGTCTTCGTAGTCCAAGAAGGCAAAAGGCTTCGGCGTCATCCCCAGTTTGTTTCGGCTCATGACTTCACTGATTTCTTCCAGTGTCCCGATGCCTCCGGGGAAAGCTAGAAACAAATCCCCCAGTTCCAACATCTTCTGTTTCCGTTCCGCCATATTGTCGGTAACGATCAGCTCACTGAGCCCTTCATGCTGGAGTTCCTTTTCCATGAAGAACCGTGGTTCCACCCCCACGACCCGGCCGCCCTGTCCCAGTGCTCCATCAGCCAGTTCTCCCATAAGCCCGGTGCGGCTGCCCCCATAGACAAGGGAATGGCCATGAGCGGCGATCCATTGTCCCAGTTCATAAGCATAACGGGCATATTCCGGACGGTTCCCCGGATTCGCCCCTAAATAGACAGTGATGTTCATATCTTCTCCTTCTTCCATAGAAAAAGGAGCTGCGCCAGGCAGCTCCTATCCTTCGGCCATTGACAATCGACAATTGACAATTGACCATTGACAGCCATCAAAAGTCCCCCAGCACCAGCTGAGAAATGTTCTTGCTGTGGTCGCTGACCCGCTTCATGTTGATCAGCAGTTCCAGCATCACAAAGCCGGTTTCCGGTGTACAGATGCCTTCGTTCAGCCGTTCCACATGGCTCTTCCGCATGGCCTTCTGTTTCAGTTTCACCTGATGGGAGAAATCCAGGGATTCCCGGGCCAGATCTTTGTCGTTGGTTTCCAGGGCCTTGATGGCCTTGGTGGCAGCTGAGACCACCAGGACTTCCAGTTCCTTCATTTCCCGGTTGGCTTCGGCCGAGAAAGTGGTCCCATCTTCCCGCATACTCCGGACCCGTTTGGCGATGATTTCCGCATGGTCCCCGATCCGTTCGATGTCGTTGCAGGCATGGAGCAACCCGGTATGGAGGTTGGACATATCTTTGGTCATATTCTTTTCGCTCATCTTGGTGAGATATACCGTGATTGCCTCTTCCAAGCTGTCGATCACCGGCTCATGTTCCAGGATGAATTCCACATCTTTTTTATTGTAATTGTCCACGCAGGCAAAGGATTTCCGGATATTTTCCAGAGACAGGTCCCCCATCCGGACCACTTCTTTCGCTGCCAGACCCAAAGCCACCGCCGGCGTATTCAGCACGTTCTTATCCAGGTACTTAGGCTGGTAGGAAATGTCATTGTCTTCCCCTGGCATGATTTTTTTGATGAACCGGGTAAAGTAAGGAGCCAGGGGCAGGAAAATGCAGGTGTTCACCACGTTGAAAGTGGTATGGGCATTAGCGATCTGCCGCCCGATATTCCCTGCCGGAGAAACATCCTTCACAAAGGAAATGAAGAAAGGAAGCAGGATCAGAGCGATGATACTGCCGCAGAGGTTGAACATCACATGGGAGCAGGCCACCCGCTTGGCGTTCAGGCCGCTTTGCAGAGTAGCGATGACCGCAGTGATACAGGTCCCGATATTATCCCCCAAAATCACAGGGATAGCTCCTTCCAAGGGAATCAATCCTTGGCTGGCCATGGCCATCAGGATACCGATGGTGGCGGAAGAGGATTGGATCACCAGTGTCATAACCAGACCCGTGAGCAGTCCCAGGATAGGATGGGTAGAAAACTTACCCAGGATTTCCACGATCCGGGGATCCTGCCGCAGCGGGATCACCGCGTTGCTCATCATACTCATGCCTAGCATCAGGATCCCGAAGCCCAAAAGTACAGAACCCAGATTCTTCAAGGTCCGTTTCCGACACACGATCTGCATGACGAATCCGATGGCAATGATCAGGGTAATATAATCCGTCAAATTGAAGGCAATCAGCTGTGCAGTCATGGTGGTCCCGATATTGGCCCCCATGACGATCCCGAATGCCTGTTCCAAATTCATCAGGCCGGCATTGACCAAGCCCACAGTCATGACTGTGGTTGCACTGGATGACTGGAGTACAGCTGTGACGCCAGCCCCCAGAGCCACCCCATAGATGGTCTTTTTCGTCAGCTGCCCCAGGATTTTCTGGAGTTTTGCCCCAGCTGCCTGCTGCAGACCGTCCCCCATTAATTGCATCCCGTACAGGAAAAGAGAAATACCGCCCAAGAATAAGAAAAGCTGAACCAAGATAATCTCCTCCGCAGTTTGCGTTTTCAATTGTTCTCATAAGCCGAATGAATGGTGATACGTCTTGATTCTACCACATCTCAAAGATTTACACCAGTTCTAAGCAGAAACATGCAACATTCTGAACATTTTTCTGCAAAAAAATCTCCTGTCACTTGCGTGACAGGAGATTTTGAAGAAATGAAGCTTATTCAGCGTCCAGTTTTACATAGCCAGCCAGACGTTCTTCAGCGTCTTTCTTGGTCTTGGCATACAGATCTTCTGCAATGTCAGGGAACCCTTTGGCCAGGGAAGCATACCGGACTTCGCCCTTCAGGAAGTTTTCGAATTCATCGAAGTTCGGAGTCTTGGTGCTGTCCAGGAAGAAGGACTTCTTGCCTTCAGCCTTCAGGGTCGGGTTGTACCGGAAGCAGCTCCAGTAACCGCAGTCAACAGCAGCCTTGGCTTCCAGGAAGGAGTGGTTCATACCTCTCTTGATGCCGTGGTTGATGCAGGGGCTGTAGCAGATGATCAGGGAAGGACCATGGTAAGCTTCTGCTTCCCGGATGGCCTTCAGAGCCTGGTTCTTATCAGCACCCAGGTTGATCTGAGCTACATAGACATAACCATAGGTCATAGCCATCATGCCCAGGTCCTTCTTCTTGGTGCGTTTACCGGAAGCAGCGAACTGAGCAACAGCTGCTTCAGGAGTGGACTTGGAGGATTGTCCGCCGGTGTTGGAGTAAACTTCGGTATCGAATACCATCACGTTTACATCATCGCCGGAGGCCAGTACGTGATCCAGTCCGCCGTAACCGATATCGTAGGACCAGCCGTCGCCGCCGAAGATCCACTGAGAACGTTTCACGAAGAACTGTTTGGATTCATACAGTTTTTCCAGTTCCGGTTTGCCGGCTTTTTCAGCTTCCAGCAGTGCTTCCAGCTTTTCAGCGCGGGCACGAGAGCCTTCGCCTTCGTCCTTGTTGGCGATCCAGTCTTCCATGGCAGCCTTCAGGTCAGCGGAAGCAACAGCTTCAGCAGCCTTCATTTCGTCTACCAGACGATCCCGGACAGCCTTTACGCCCAGATACATGCCCAGACCGAATTCAGCGTTGTCTTCGAACAGGGAGTTGGACCAAGCAGGACCATGGCCTTTATGGTTGGTGGTGTACGGCATGGAAGGAGCAGCGGCAGCCCAAATGGAGGAGCAGCCGGTAGCGTTGGCGATCATCATGCGGTCACCGACCAGCTGGGTAACCAGTTTGGCATACGGGGTTTCGCCGCAGCCAGCGCAGGCACCGGAGAATTCCAGCAGGGGCTGTTCGAACTGAGAGCCCTTGACAGTAGCAGTGGACATGGGGTTGGCTTTCGGAGCAACCTTGTTGACCACATAATCCCAGATGGGAGCACGGCCTTCCTGGGTAGCGAAAGGTTTCATGGCCAGAGCCTTGTTGCCTCTCATGCCCGGGCAGGCATCCACGCAGTTGGAGCAGCCTTGGCAGTCCATGGGGCTCACGGTGATGCAGAAGTTCAGGCCTTTTGCACCCAGAGCCGGTTTGGTCTTCAGGCCTTCCGGAGCGTTCTTGACTTCTTCGTCAGTCAGCAGGAACGGACGGATAGCAGCATGCGGGCACATGATGGCGCACTGGTTGCACTGGATGCAGTTTTCAATGTTCCATTCAGGAACGTTGATGGCAATACCGCGTTTTTCCAGAGCAGCAGTACCGGACGGGAAGGTACCATTGGCCTGGCCCATCAGGGTGCTGACCGGCAGGCTGTCGCCTTCTTGTTCCGTCATGGGGATCATGATATTGTCATAGAAATCGTTGCCGATCTTCTTGTACAGCGGTTCATCCTGAGCATTAGCCCATTCAGCAGGGATGTCGATCTTCTTGATGGCGTTGACGCCCTGATCCACAGCAGCGTTGTTCATGTCGACGACCTTCTGGCCTTTCTTGCCATAGGAAGCGACGATGGATTCTTTCAGGTACTTCACAGCGTCTTCCACGGGGATGACGTTAGCCAGTTTGAAGAATGCGGACTGCATGATCATGTTGATCCGGCCGCCCAGACCGATGTCGGAAGCGATCTTCACAGCATCGATGGTGTAGAATTGGATATCGTTCACAGCCAGGTAGCGTTTCAGCTGGCCAGGCAGTTCCTTATCCAGTTCTTCAACAGTCCAAGGGCAGTTCAGCAGGAATACGCCGCCTTTTTTCAGGCCGTTGGCTACATTGTAACGATGTACATAAGAAGGATTGTGCACAGCTACATAGTCAGCATAGTTGATCAGGAACGGCATATGGATCGGCGTATGGCCGAAACGCAGGTGGGATACGGTGATACCGCCGGACTTCTTGGAGTCGTAAGCGAAGTAGCCCTGAGCGTACATGTCGGTTTTATCGCCGATGATCTTGATGGCCATCTTGTTGGCACCAACGGTACCATCGGATCCCAGGCCCCAGAACTTGCAGGATACGGTCCCTTTCGGGGTGATATCCAGGGTCTTTTCTTTTGCCAGGGAGGTGTTGGTCACATCATCCACAATGCCTACGGTGAAGTGGTCTTTGGGTTCAGCAGCCTTCAGGTTGTCGAACACAGCCAGGACATCGCCAGGATAGAATTCCTTGGAGCCCAGGCCATAGCGGCCGCCGACGATCAGAGGCCGTTCAGCCTTGTTGTAGAACATATCACGGACATCCAGGTACAGAGGTTCACCGTTGGAACCAGGTTCCTTGGTCCGATCCAGGACAGCGATCCGTTTCACAGTCTTCGGCATAGCTTCGAAGAAGTGTTTTTCGGAGAACGGACGATACAGGTGGACGTTCACGACGCCGACCTTTTCGCCTTCAGCAACCAGCAGTTTGACAACTTCTTCAACGGTCTGAGCGCCGCTGCCCATGATGACAACAACGTTTTCAGCATCGGGAGCACCGGTGTAGTTGAACAGCTTGTAGTCACGGCCGGTCAGTTTGCTGATTTCGTTCATATAGCCTTCAACGATTTCCGGCAGAGCCAGATAGTATTTGTTGACGGCTTCACGGGTCTGGAAGTCGATATCCGGGTTTTGGTTGGTGCCGCGGATCACAGGATGATCCGGGTTCAGCGCATTTTCACGGAATTTCTTCAGTTCATCGTAGTCGACCAGTTTTTTCAGGTCTTCATAGTCCAGCAGTTCGATCTTCTGGATTTCGTGAGAAGTACGGAACCCATCAAAGAAGTTCAGGAAAGGAACATGGCCTTTGATAGCGGACAGATGAGCAACTGCAGTCAGGTCCATAACTTCCTGGACGCCGCTTTCAGCCAGCATAGCGAAACCGGTCTGACGTGCAGCCATGACGTCACTGTGGTCACCGAAGATGTTCAGAGAGCTGGTGGCAACGCAGCGGGCAGCTACGTCGAATACTGCAGGCAGCAGTTCACCGGCGATTTTGTACATGTTCGGGATCATCAGCAGCAAGCCCTGGGATGCAGTATAAGTCGTGGTCAGAGCACCGGAAGACAGAGAGCCGTGCACAGCACCGGCAGCACCTGCTTCAGACTGCATTTCCATGATTTGTACCGGGCGATCGAAAATGTTCTTCTTACCATGAGAAGCCCATTCATCACTTGCTTCTGCCATAGGAGAAGAAGGAGTGATCGGGTAGATCGCTGCAACTTCCGTAAACGCATAAGAAGCATATGCGGCCGCGGTGTTGCCATCCATTGTCTTCATTTTTTTCATTTTTAATAGCCCCTCTTTCTAAGAGATACTGACTACGATAGTAAGACTTCCATAGTCCCCCTAGTCGTCTATCATTATATATCAAAATGAACAGAATCTCAAATAAATTTTTTGTTATTTGTAGACAATTTATTATGAATTGTCTAACTACTTGTAACTTTCCCTGCAAAATTTCCGGTTGCATTCTTTTCGTTTTTTTGTTAAAGTTGAAATATCACTAGGGGCGCTATCGCTGAGAGACCTGACGGTCGACCCTTTGAACCTGATGCGGTTAATACCGCCGAAGGAAAGTGGTAAGGCTGTTTTGTCAGGCCGCTTTCCATCCCAGGGAAGCGGCCTTTTTGTTATACCCATGAAGGAGGATTCATTTTATGCTGACCCAAAGACAAGCTGCACTGCAGGGAAAAATCACGGACCAGATGGCGGAAGTAGCCCGCCAGGAAGGGGTAACCCCTGAGTTCATCCGGGATGGAGTGGCCAAAGGCACCATCTGCATCCCCGCCAACATCAACCACAAGAACCTGATTCCCCGTGGAGTGGGCGAAGGCCTTTCCACCAAAGTCAATGCCAATATCGGTACTTCTTCCGCTTTCCCGGATCCCGCTCCGGAACTGGACAAACTGAAGGCGGCCATCGACGCCGGGGCCGATGCCGTCATGGATCTTTCCACCGGCAACAACATCGATGCATCCCGGAAAGCCATCATCGAGCACTCCACCGTCATGGTGGGAACGGTGCCCATCTACCAGGCTACTGTCCAGGCCATCAAAGCCCATGGCAAAGTAACGGAAATGGACAAGAACGATATCTTCACCGTAGTGGAACAGCAGGCCAAAGACGGGGCGGATTTCATGACCATGCATTGCGGCCTCACCCGCCAGTGCCTCCACAACTTGATCAGCGAAGGCCGGGAAATGGATATCGTCAGCCGGGGCGGTTCTTTCCTGTCTGGCTGGATGCTCCACAACGGCAAAGAAAACCCCTTCTACGAATTCTATGATGAGATCCTGGACATCTGTGCCAAATACGATGTGACCATCAGCCTGGGTGACGGCTGCCGTCCTGGCTGCCTGGCAGACGCCACGGACCGGACCCAGATCCAGGAACTGCTGAACCTGGGCGAACTGACCCAGCGGGCTTGGGCCAAAGGAGTCCAGGTCATGGTGGAAGGCCCGGGCCACGTCCCCTACAACCAGATTGCCACCAATATGCAGCTCCAGAAACGGATCTGCCATGGAGCGCCTTTCTATGTGTTGGGGCCTCTGGTCACGGATATCGCTCCCGGCTACGATCATATCACTTCCGCCATCGGCGGTACCCTGGCTGCCTTCACCGGCGCCAACTTCCTGTGCTATGTGACTCCCGCTGAACACCTGGGACTGCCGGACATCAATGACGTCCGGGAAGGGGTAGTCGCTGCCCGAATCGCCGGGCATGCCGCTGACGTGGCCAAAGGATTGCCTTCCGCTGTAGCCCAGGATCTGGCCATGGCCAAAGCCCGGAAGGTGCTGGATTGGGACAAACAGCTGAGCCTGGCCATTGATCCGGTCAAAGCCAAGGCCATCCGAGCCGCCAAGAACAAGAGCAGTGAAGAATACTGCTCTATGTGTGGCGACTACTGTGCCGTCAAGATCATGAACGAATACATGGATGAAGTAAAAGCGAAGAAAAATCAATAAAGAAAAAAATAAGGGCTGTTGCGCCATGCAGCAGCCCTTATCTTTTATTTTTTTAAATCTGTCCCAGCGCCTTCAGGATCACTTCGGCGATGACAGCCGAACCCAGATAGGTGCCGATGAAGATCACACAGGCCAGGACCACGATCCGCCAGCCCGTTTTCTTAAAGGCATCCATATCCTTCCCGATGGAAATTCCTGCATAAGCCAGGATCGGCGTACACAGGGCCAGGAAGCCCACTTTCTTCATGTACATATTGACGATTTCCGAACCGGGGAACCCGGGATAAGTCAGGATACAACCCAAGGTTGTGATATAAGCCACTGCCGGGATGCCACCGGGGAGCACCCGGGCGGCAATGATCCCCGCCAATGAGATGGCAATCAGGATCAACATACCGGGTACAGCGTCCAGAAAAGGAATATTGCTGGAAAGAGCATTGGCCACCAAAGAAAGGAAAGCCGTGATGATGAGGACCAGCGTGGTTTCAGGCAAGGTAAACGTTCTCATTTTCCTTCCTCCTCTTTGGTCAGTACATGACCGTATTTGATGATGCAGCATTTCTTATAGAGCCATTCCGTTATGGGCAGGGCCAGGAACACGGCCATATACACCCCGTCCAGACCGGAAAGCATATTGGAAGCGGTAGCAAAAGCAGCCAGCTGGTCAGCCATTTCCGGATACATGACGGTGAGTGTCCCCAGGGAAGCGGACATCATGCTGGCGCTCCCCACCCCGGAAGCCATGGCCAGAGAATAGGGATGGAAGACCTTCAGAGCAGCTAGGAAGGAAGCCATGATCCCGAAAAACACGGTGCCACAGACAGTCCCTGCAATGTACACGCTCATGACACCCCGGCCTTCCGGGGTATCCAAGCCGTATTTTTCACCGATCAGGGCCACATTGGGTTCCCGAGCGATGGAATGGGCCGCACCGATGGTCTCCCGTTTCAGTCCGAAGGCCACCGCTAGAGGCACTCCCAAGAACACCGTCCCCAGGTTCCCGAATTCCTGGAGGATCAGGGCAGGGCTGGCGCTGATGATTTTCGGCAGGGTAGGTCCTACCAAGGTCCCGTACCGGGCCATAAGCAGCATCAGGGTGATGCCTACCAGGGACCCAGCGTCTTCCATATCCTTCTGCTTGGACAGTTTGAAAAAGTTAGGAGTGGTCAGAATCCCCAAGATCAAGGCATAGAGCATGGGGACGAATACCACTTTCCCCGGCCCCAGGCTGAAGGACTTGATGCCGATCAGTTCTGCAATGACTACCAGGGCCATAGCCGTAATATGCAGTTTCCAGTTAATCATGGTCGGGTTCCTCCTCGCTGAAATAGCTGTCCAGTTTGGCAATGTACTGTTCTTTGGTAAGCGCCGGTTTGAAATCTTTCAGTATCTTTTTGGCTTCCTTGGCATCGTCGCTCAACAGGTCGATGACCATGCCGGCAAAGGCTTTCCCGGGCAGCAAAGCTGCTGCCTTGAAATCCACCACTTTGAAATCCGGTCCGTGGAGCAATCCATCCACCCCACCAATGAACGGATGGATGGCCGGCATCAGATGGGATACATCTCCCATGTCCGTGGAAGCACTGAAATGACCGGCATTGGTGATCTTCACCGCTGGGAACGCTTCCTGGGCATTGTGGACGAACAGTTCATTCATTTCCTGGTTGCAGATGAGAGGCAACTGGCCGGGCAGGGTATCGATGTTCACCTTGGCACCGATGGCCGCTCCCCCGGCTTTCAGAGCTGCATCTACCTTGGCGTTGGTCCGATCGATGGCTTCCATGGTCTTGGCCCGGACATAGGTCTCGATCCGCACATCGTCGGGCACATTGTTCACCAGATCCCCGCCTTTGGTGATGATGGGATGGACCCGAATAGCATCGTCATCCCGGAAAGTCTCCCGCAGGGCATTGATTCCCATGATTCCCAGCATAGCAGCATTCAAGGCGTTAATTCCCTGGTCCGGAGCATCAGCAGCATGAGCGGCTTTCCCCACATACTGGATGGTCTTGCCGATGAATCCGTTGCTGCTGGTGCCAATGGCCACCACCGGCTCCGGAGTCTTTTTCTGGGAATGGATCATCATGGCCATGTCGATGCCATCGAATTCCCCTTCATAGATCAATTCTCCTTTTCCATGGAGAAAATGGAGCTTCCCCTCCTTCCGCAGCTTTTTCCGGTAAGCAATCTGGACGTATTCTTCCGCCGGCACCCCGAAGAACACCACATTACCGCACAAATCCTTCATAACCCCGGTCTTGGCCAGCCCGTAGGCAGCTGCCAGCATGGAAGACTGCTGCATGTGATGGCCGCAGGCATGAGCAGCCCCTGTATCCGGATCCGCTTTGGGATGATCCGGACAGCCGATGGCATCCAATTCACCCAGGATGGCGATGGTAGGGCCGGGTTTCCCGCCCTTCAGCACCCCTTTGACGGCTGTGATGGCCATACCCTTGCGATAGGGGATTCCCAGTTTGTCGAACTGTGCTGCCAGTTTTGCAGAAGTCTTGAATTCTTTGAAGCCGAATTCCGGCTCAGAAGCCACATCTGCTGCATAATCCTGCAGTTCCTGTGCAGAATCGTCGATCATCTTGAACACTTTTTGTTTCAATGCTTCCTTATCCGTAATCTCCACTCCCCTAATGAAAAATATTTGTACGTCATTATAATACTCTTATTTCATATTTTTATCAATAAATTTACATTATTTTATATAAGCACTCGATTTTGTTACAAATTAAGTGTAAAAGAAAGGGAGCGTTGCACATGGAAAACCATGTACAACACTCCCTTCGTCATAGGTCAGACGCCATACGTCATACGCTTTTGAAAATCAATTTTGGCAAATTGATTTTGCAATAACAAAAAGCTCAATGCACAAATAATCGGCAGTCAGGCATGCTGCCCGGCGTGCGACCCTACAGCTTTTCCTGTTGATCAAAGCCAGCAGAGCTAGCTTCCATCGGCGTATGGCGTATGAACAGCCGCTGCTGCTTCCCCAGCAGCTTCACCCAATGAGCAGCACACTCAGATCGTTCACATTGGTCCCGGTAGCGCCGGTGATCAGGAGGCCTCCCGTCTTTTCTAAGGCGTGGTAGGCATCGTTCTGGTCCAACACGTCAGAAATGGCCACTCCCTGTTCTGCCAGCTGCTGTTTCGTACAGCCGTCCGCAAAACCGCCCGCCGCGTCGGTAGGTCCATCCGTCCCATCGCTGCCGAAGGAGAATACCGCCACATTATCTAACCCGGCGATTCCCTCTGCTGCAGCCAGGGCCATTTCCTGGTTCCGGCCCCCTTTGCCTCTGCCATGGAGATGGACCACGGTCTCTCCCCCGGCCAGCACGGCCAGCTTCTTTCCGCTGGAAGCATACTGCCGGCCGATGGCCGCCAGGAAGCTGCCAGCTTCCTTGGCTTGGCAGTTCAGGCTGGTCGTCAAAAGCCAGGTTCTATATCCCAAGCTTTCTGCTGCCTTCCGGCCTGCAGCCGCCAGTTCCGTCACACTGCCAGTGATCACCGTCTCCACATTGTCCAGGGTCTTGGGTGTTTCTTCCCGGAGGGCCCTTTCCGCATCAGCCGGCAGCATGATCTTGAACTTCCGGATGGCAGCCATGGCTTCCTCACAAGTGGAAGAATCCGGATAAGCCGGGCCGGAAGCGATCATATCCAGCGGATCCCCGATGATATCGCTGAGGACGATGGCATAGACTCTTGCCGGCGCACAGAGACGGGCAAACTTCCCTCCCTTGACGCTGCTCAGCCGCTTCCGTATGGTATTCATGGAAACGATGTCCGCCCCACTGGCCAATAAATCGGAGGTAATCGCCTGGAGTTCCTTCAAAGAAATCAGCGGTTTTTCGAAAAGGGCTGACCCTCCGCCGCTGATCAGAAACAGCACCGTATCCTCCTCCTGGAGGTCCTGGACCAATTCGATGGCCCGCTGGGTGGCTTGCAGGGAATTCTCATCCGGCACCGGATGTCCGGCTTCCCAGATTTCCAAAGGGGGCAGAGCTCCTTTGCTGTGGCCGTACTTGGTGATCACGATCCCGGCGGAAATCCGTCCGTCCAGGATTCCCATCGCTGTTTTGGCCATCTGCCAGGCTGCTTTGCCGATGGCTACCAGGATGATTTTCCCTTTGCCGAATTCTTTATGTTCCAAAGCCTTTGCCACAGCCGCATCCGGCAGAGAGGCCCGGATGGCTTTTTGCATAATGATTTCTGCATCTTCTCGCAGCGTCATGAAGTGTTCCCCCTCACCTGAATCACGATTTTCTTCATTATAGCATATTCTTGCACCAGCCGCCGGAGGAATGGTACAATGAGAGCAAAATCCCCTCAAAAAGGAGCATTCCCATGACTCTCTATCATGATTTTCTTGCCTGGCTGCCAGCCCTCCTGATTCTAGGGGTGACGGTCCTGTTTTACATCGGCTTCCGGATCGTCAGCATCCGGGTCATCCGGTTCATCCTGGATAAACTGCCCTTTGCCGCTGATGAAAACATCGCTGAAGCGGTTTATCGGCCCGGCCGGATGGCCATCGGGGTTTTCGGGACTTATACAGCCCTGGCCAATTCTCCCTGGGAACGATTGGCCCAGACGACCTTTGTTTCCAACTCCGTATCTTCTCTGCTGATCATCGCCTTTTACTGGAGCCTGTACAATTTCAGTTCCACCACCAATGTAATCTTCAACCACTTTTTCAACAAATCCGGCAAAAAATTAGATCCGGCCATCAGCGGCCTGTTCTCTTCTTTCTTTCATGCTCTGATTCTTTTCTTTGCCCTGGCCACCGTCCTTAGCACCTGGGGCTTCAACATCAGCGGGTTCATCGCTGGGCTCTCCATCGGCGGGCTGGCCGTCTCCCTGGCAGCCAAGGATTCTCTGGCCAACATCTTCGCCTGCCTGGTGATTCTCATGGACCAGCCCTTCCATGTAGGGGACTGGATCATCTGCAACAATGTGGAAGGGATCGTGGAATCCATCTCCTTCCGCAGCACCAATGTACGGACCTTCACCCAGGCCCTGGTGTACATCCCCAATTCCCTGATCATCAGCACCCCCATCCAGAATTTCACCAACCGGCACATGCGGCGGCTGGAAATGACCCTGGGTGTCACCTATGACAGCACCCGGGAGCAGATGCAGGAACTTGTCCGGAAGATCACGGAATTCCTCCAACAGGATCCGGACATCGTAGATGAAGGGATTACTGTAGCGTTTTCCAATATGGGGGCCAGCAGCCTGGACATCAGCATCGTCTGCTATTGCTGCCATACCGGCTACGACAAGTACATGAAAAGCAAGGAACGGATCAATCTGGAACTGATGAAACTGCTGGAAGAGACGGGCACCAGCGCCGCCTTTCCCAGCACCAGTGTGTATATTGAAAAAGGGACTGTTGCGTGAGCAACAGTCCTTTTTAAATTTTTTCCTTCTTCACCAGTTCAACGATATACTCCGTGGTCTTGTCGAAATCTTCGTCCACGGGGATGGTGTAATCGGCGTATTTCAAATAAAGGGGCATCCGTTCTCGGTACAGCTGGGTGAGCCGGTCTTCTGCAGAATTCAGCAGGGGCCGGGTCACTTTGTCCACACAGCCGGCAATGGCTTCCAGGTCCCGGTTCAGGAAAAAGATCTTGCCCGTTGCCTGGAGGAAAGCAATGTTTTCCGGCCGTTTCACTACCCCGCCTCCGCAGGAAATGATGATGCCGTCCATAGCCGCCAGGGTCTTCACAGCAGCTGTCTCAGCCTGGCGGAACACGTCTTCCCCTTCCTGGAACAAATCCTTGATGGTCCGTCCGGTCTGCTCCACCACTTTGTCATCCGCATCCAGCACCGGCCGTCCCAGAGCTTTGCCCAGTTTCCGTCCGATGGTGGTCTTGCCGGCACCGGGCATGCCGATGAGTACGATATTAGCCATGGAATGTTTCCTCCAGTTGTTTCATGATTTCCGGAATCAAATCCGGATCTATTTTTTTCTGCTGCCAGATTTCTTCGGAAGCTATCGCCTGGGCCACCAGCATGTACAGCCCATTGCAGGTCCGTGCCCCCGCCTTCCGGGCATCCGCCAGGAACCGGGTCTCTCCCGGATTGTAGATAATATCCACGGCCGCAGCGAACCGGGCCGTGAAATCTTCCGGCACCGGGCTGGCTCCCACTTTGGGGAACATACCCACCGGGGTAGTGTTGATGATCACCAGGCCCCCTGCTTTTCCGGCCAGGGCTTCTTCATAGGTCTCCAGCAAGGTATCCGGCCGCTGGGCCAGGAAACGTGCCAATGCCTTCTCCGCTTTTGCCTTGTCCCGGACCAGTATCCGGAGGGAAGCCGCTCTGCGGTCCGCCAATACCTGCAGCACTGCCTTAGCCGCCCCTCCATTCCCCAAGACAGTGACTTCCGCTCCCTCCAGAGAGATTCCCGCCGCCTGGAGCATCCGGTCGAAGCCCAGATAGTCTGTATTGTACCCCTTCACCCCTTCGGGAGTGAAAGACAGGGTATTCACCGCCCCGATCTTTTCAGCTTCGCCTGCAATAGCCGTCAGATAGGGAATCACCGTTTCCTTATAGGGAATGGTCACATTGCTGCCCCGGAGCCCCTCCGGATTATCCCGGACAAAAGAAACCACCTCTTCCGGTTCCCGTTCCAAGAGTCCATAGGTATCCTCTGTGCCCAGGGCCCGGAAGACCGCCTGGTGGATCTGGGGCGACAGGCTATGTCCCAGCACCCTTCCCAATAATCCAAATTTCATGATTCTTTTTCATCCTTTCTATGGTCTGCCGGATAGTTCCCCAGGATCTTGCATTCTGTAGTGTCTTCCGGCAGATCTCCCAGGGCTTTCTGCACCGCCGGATCCGTCAGATGGCCGGTGATGTCGATGTGGAAGTAATATTCCCAGGGCCGTCCCGGTATGGGCCGGGATTCGATATTGGTCATATTGATCTGATGCCGGGCAAAGTGGGACAGGACCCGGTACAGGGATCCGGGCTGATGCTTCAGGCTGACGATCAGGGTGATCTTATCGGCTTCCGGAAGCAGTTCCCGATGCTGGCTGATGATGATGAACCGTGTATAATTGCTCTGGTTGGTGTTGATGCCCCGGGCCAGGATCACCAGCCCATACTGTTCGGCCGCCTGGGCGCCGGCTACAGCCGCCATATGGGGGTCTTTTTTCTGGGCCACCAGTTCCGCCGCCTTAGCCGTATTGAAATAATTGAACTGCCGCATGGCAGGATGTTCCTTGAAGAACACCTGGCACTGGGAAAACCCTTGGGGATGGGAATAGACTTCTGTGATTCCTTCCAGTTTAGATCCTGGACAGGCCAGGAGGCAGTGTTCCACCTTGACGATTTTTTCTCCCACGATGGAAGCCCCATACCGCCGGACCAAGTCGTACACATCGGTGATCCCTCCCGTGGACGAATTCTCGATGGGCAGCACTCCATACCGGACTTTTCCATCCATCACGGCCTGGATCACATCTTCGAACAGCATGAAGTTCTTGGCTTCTACCGGTTTTCCAGCAAAATACATCCGGAGGGCCAGATGGCTGTAGGCCCCTGGCACCCCCTGATACCCCACAGGAATGGTTTCTTCAGCCATGATTTACCTCCGTTCTGCTAACAGGAACAGATCCAGCAGGGTCCAAGCCGTCACAGCTTCGATCACCGGGACGGCCCGGGGCAGGATGCAGGGATCGTGACGGCCGGTGACTTCCAGGGTGGTATCTTCCCCTGTGACCACATTCACCGTGTGCTGGGTCTTGCCGATGGAAGGGGTGGGTTTGATGGCCACCGTGAACAGCAGAGGCATCCCATTGGTGATTCCCCCGGTGACGCCGCCGTTATGGTTGGTGGTGCAGACCACTTTCCCGTCCTGATAGGCCATAGGATCATTGGCCTCACTGCCCCGCATTTCCGCCAGGCCGAATCCATCTCCGAAAGCGATGCCTTTCACCGCCGGGACGGAGAACAGGGCATGGCTCAGCCGGCTTTCCACAGAATCGAAATAGGGTTCCCCCAGGCCCACCGGCAGGCCGATGGCCATGCACTCGATGGTGCCGCCGACGGAATCTTTTTCTTTCTGGGCTTCCGTGATCCGAAACGCCATGGTTTCCCGGACGGAAGGGTCCAACACCGGCAAAGTCTCGTCCCCCATGGCCCGCAGAATCTCCGCTGTTTCTCCCAGAGGGTTGAATTTCTGGTCCCGGACTCCTGCCAGCATGGCTACATGCGCCCCTACTGTCACACCTCTGGCCGCCAGCAGCTGTTTAGCCACGGCACCGGCAAAGACCAGAGGAGCCGTCAGCCGGCCGGAAAAACTGCCCCCACCCCGATAGTCATTGCAGCCGTGGAACTTCACATAGCCAGGATAATCCCCATGGCCCGGCCGCATGATTTCTTTCATCTTGCTGTAATCTTTGGAATGGGCATTGCTGTTGGGGATCCGGGCACAAAGGGCCATGCCGGTAGTCCGGCCGTTGAAGAAACCGCTTTCGATGCTGACACTGTCGCTTTCCTTCCGGGGGGTAGCCAGCTTGCTGTTGCCAGGAGCCCGCCGTTTCATTTCCCGGGCGATAGCTTCCTGATCCAGTTCGATGCCTGCCGGCAGCCCGTCGATCACTACCCCGATGGAAGGTCCATGGGACTCTCCAAAAATGGTCAGCTTGATCTGCTCACCCATCACACTGCTCATAATGTCCTCCTAACGCTGCGAAATCCTGCCAGAACTCCGGATACGATTTGGCCACACACTCAGCCCCCACCAAGGTCAGCGGTTCCCTGCAAAAGATGCTGGCCACCGCCAGGCTCATGGCGATCCTGTGGTCATTCCAGCAATCCACAGTGCCGCCATTGAGTTCTTCCACTCCGTCGATGGAAAGGCCGTCCGGCCGTTCCGTGATCTTGGCGCCCAGTTTATTTAATTCTGTGGTCATGGCTTTCAGCCGGTCACATTCCTTCAGTCGCAGCCGTTCGGCGTGGATGATTTCCGTATGGCCCTGGCTGAGAGCTGCTGCCACAGTCAAGACCGGGATGATATCCGGACAGTCTCCCCCGTCGATGGTGGTCCCCAGTGGTACCGCCGGCCGGCTCACCAGTTTTTCTCCTTCAAAGACCACCTGTCCACCCATTTTCTGGAGGATGGGGATGATGGCCTTGTCCCCCTGGAGGGAATCGGGATCCATCCCCAATAAGTCGATGGTCCGGCCCAGCATCCCGGCTGTAAGCCAGAAGGCCGCCTGGGAATAATCCCCTTCTACGGCGCCCTGCCGGGGCTGGTACTGCTGGTTCCCAGGGATCCGATAGTGCCGATAATGATTGTGTTCGATCCGGATGCCATACTTTTGCAAAGCGGAAAGGGTCAAGGCGATATAGCTCTGGCTTTCCAGCTTCCCGGTGATTTCCAGAGTGGACTCCCCGTCCAGCAAGGGCAGGGCAAAGAGCAGCCCGCTGATAAACTGACTGCTCACATCGCCAGGTAAAGTGAAATGCCCCGGCCGGAGCGGTCCCTGGATCTTCAAAGGGAAATTTTCCATCTCACTTCCCTTTTGGAACAGCAGACCTTGTTCCCGGAAGATAGCTTCATAGGGATCCAAAGGACGACTGCCCAGCTTCCCGGCCCCAATGAAAGTGAAAGTTTCCCCGCAGACCGCCGCCAGAGGGATCAGGAAACGGAGCGTGGACCCGGATTCTCCACAGTCCAGGGTCTTCCCCGCCTGGCGGGGCCGGCATCCTTCCACCGTAAAACCGGTACGGCCGTCTGTTTCCTTTTGAGAAGTGATCCCCGCCCCCAGCTGCCGGAGGCAGTCACAGGTTGCCAGGATATCCTTGCTGAGGCTGACTTCTTCCACTTGGCTCTTCCCCTGTGCCAGGGCTGCACAGATCAGGGCCCGGTGCCCCATGCTTTTGGAAGAAGGTACCCGGAGAGTCCCGGTGAGGGAGCCCGGCTCAATGCGCAACGTGGTCATGATCTCATCCTTTCACATAGGGTTCCAGATCCGCAAAAGCCACTTTCTTCAACAGGCTTTTCCCGATTTCCGGGACAATGATCAACGTAATCTGGTTCCCCCGTTTCTTTTTGTCCATAGCGATCCCTGCCAGCACATCCTGGTCACGGATGGGGTCTTCTGTGGGGATCCGGTATCTTTCCAGCAGATGCTGGATCCGGTCCGCCGTACCTGATTTGGTCAAGCCCATTTTTTCTGTATTCCGGGTCAGCCGCACCATGCCGATGGCCACCCCTTCCCCATGGGTATATTTTTCATAATGGTAGTACCGTTCCACGGCGTGGCCGATGGTATGGCCGAAGTTCAGCACCATCCGGGCTCCCACGTCCCGTTCGTCTTCCTCCACCACCTTCACCTTCAATCGGCAGCAGGCCGCGCTGATCTCGGCAGCATGGGCCAGGATATCTTCATCCCCCTGGAACTGCTCCAGCCGGGCAAACAGGTCCGAATCGCCGAAAGCGGCACATTTGATCACTTCTGCCAAGCCATCATGGAGATACCGCCGGTCCAGGCTTCGGAGGAGTTCTGGATCCATCAGGACCCCTTTGGGCTGATAGAAGGCACCTACCAGGTTCTTCCCTTCTGGCAGGTCCACAGCCACCTTGCCCCCTACACTGCTGTCGATCTGGGCCAGGAGCGTCGTGGGAATCTGGATGAAGTCCACTCCCCGGAGGAAGCTGGCAGCCACAAAACCGCCCAAGTCACCTGGGACACCGCCGCCCAAAGTGATCACCAGGTCGCTGCGAGTCATGCCGAAATCGGCACAGGAGCGGACCATGCGGCCGAAGGTTTCCAGGTTCTTGTGGTCTTCCCCCGCTTCCATCACCAGCCGGCGTACAGAAAACCCTTGCTTCCGGAGCTGCTGTTCCAGGCTGTCTCCATAGAGTCCGTCAACGGTCCGGTCTGTAAGGATGGCCACCTTATCCGCCTTGGACAGGTCCCGGACCTTTTTTCCCATGGCAGCCCAGGAATGGACGGCGATTTCAATGGTATAGGATTTTTCTCCCAGATCAACGAAGATTTTTTCCATAGAACATGTCCCTTCTTTTCTTTTTGGCCTGCTCCATCATCTGTTCCAGTTCTTCCCGATCATCCTGCTGGAGGGCGCTTTTCCAGTGCTCCAGCTGCATTTCCAATTTGTTGATTTCCCGGAGCACCGGTCCTTTGTTCAGGAGAAAAAGATCGCTCCACAGGGCCGCATTGATATCTGCCACCCGGGTAGCATCCCGGAAGGAGCCGGCCACAAAGTACTTGGTATTTTCCTGCATGGAATCGCTGTTGATCAAGGAAACCGCCATCACATGGGGCAGATCGCTGGTATAGGCAATGATGCTGTCATGCTCTTCCACGGTCAGTTCCACCACCCGGGCACAGCCCAGCTCATAGGCCATATTCCGGAGCCAAGCTTCATGGTCCGGCAGGTTGTTCGCCCGGCGGATCAGAATAAAATTGGCCCCCTGGAAAATCTGGGAAGTGCTCTGGCTGTAACCCTTGCCTTCCCGTCCCGCCATAGGATGGGTGGGGACGAAATCCATATCCGGTCCCAGGAGGGCATCCACCTGGTCCGGGATGCTCCCTTTGATTCCCATCACATCGGTAAGGAGCACATCCGGCTTGAAATACTGGACATGTTCCCGAACAAAAGGGACAAAGGCACTGGGGTACATGCAGCAGATGATCACATCCGCTTCCCGGAGGCGTTCCGGCTCCCCGTCCGCCAGTTCCGTCACATAGCCTTCATCCTTCGCCATGAGAGAGACGATATGGTTCCGATCCATCCCGATGATCCGCTTCACCTTCTGGCTCTTCAGGGCCTTGGCGTAAGACCCGCCGATCAGACCCAGCCCCACAATCGCAACTACCGTATTCTGCAATTTCTTCATTGCCATTTCCTTCCCGTTTCTGTCTTTACAGTTCCCGTCCCACAGCCGGTGCCAGGATCCGCAGGTCCTGTATCAGCTTCTCAAAAGCCGACAGGGACAGGCTCTGGGCCCCATCGCACCAAGCATGCTGGGGATCGTTGTGCGTTTCGATGATCAGGCCGTCCGCTCCTGCTGCAATGGCCGCCTTGGACATGGTAGGCACCATCCAGGCTTTTCCGGTGGCATGGCTGGGATCCACGATCACTGGCAGATGGCTCAGCCGCTTCACCGCCTGTACGGCAGAAAGATCCAGGGTATTCCGGGTATAGGTTTCAAAGGTCCGGATGCCCCTTTCGCAGAGAATCACGTTCTCATTGCCTTCCGACATGATGTATTCCGCGCTCATGAGCCATTCCTCGATGGTAGCGGACATTCCCCGTTTCAGGAGGATGGGCTTCTTCAGTTTCCCCAGTTCTTTGAGCAGGGTAAAGTTCTGCATGTTCCTGGCTCCCACCTGGATCAAATCTACTTTTTCCACAAATTCATCGATTTTATCTGCGGACATGATTTCCGTCACAATGGGCAGATGATTGGCAGCCCCTGCCTGCCGGATAAGATCCAGACCCTTGTCCCCCAGCCCCTGGAATGAGTAAGGAGAAGTACGAGGTTTGAACGCCCCGCCCCGGAGCATGTCTGCTCCGCTCTTTTTCACGGATGCGGCAATGGTATCCATCTGCTGCTGGCCTTCCACCGAACAAGGACCGGCGATAACCACCAGCTTTTTGCCGCCCACTTTTACCCCGCTGACGTCGATGATGGAATCATCCGGATGAAACATCCGGTTGGCCCGTTTAAAAGGTTCCTGGACCCGCATGGCCTTGTCCACCCATTCATTCACCATGAAATCTTCCGGATCCAATATGCTGGTATCCCCTACGATGCCCAGGACTTCCTGGTTTTCCCCGATGCTGTCATGGATGGTGAAACCTCTCTGTTCCAGGCTCTTTCTCAGTTTTTCAGAAGCTTCCTTGGGTGCACCTTTCTTCATTACGATAATCATGTTGTTTCCTCCTGTTCTTCTTTCCTACCATTCTACTTTTACAAAAGCCCTCTGCACAAAAAAAGCAGACTCGCAAGGAGTCTGCTTTACGGTTCAATGGGAACCTCCGGAGATCCGGAGCATCAGTCTCTCTTCACGGCTGGACAAGCATGCAGTTCATGGCAACCAAAATAACCAAAGCTAAAATAATAGCTCTGGGTAAAGTAGAAGCCATATGCAGTTCCCCAGTTCATAGTGGAAAGAGTCATATTCAAACCGCCTTTATACATTGGAATGCGTATATAATACTCCTGTTTACAAAATCCGTCAATGGGGAAATGATTCCCACCATATTGAAACGAAAATATGTATCGATAGTTACAGGGTCGTGCTATCTATCCAACACTACATCCAAATCTTCCAGGGCATGGCCTGTGGTGTCAGAGAACCGTACCCGCAGGTTGCCGAACCGGGGCAATTTCTTTTCCGGGATGGTCACCACATGCTCTTCGCTGAGGGCTTCACTGCCGTCATCCTGGAGGCCAGAAGGATCCTGGATGGCTACCGTCACATTCAGCAGACGGCCGAACAGCTCTGCCTTGGTGATGGCCAGTTTCCCGTTCTGTCCGTTGGTATCCATGGACGCATACAGTACCAATCGGTTGGCGTAGGAAGCACCGGAATACCGGCGGCGGGCCTGCTGGATTTTTTCCTGCTGGGTGGTCAGCTTCTTGATGCTGGCCAGTTCCGGAGCATCCTGTCCGGCTTTGGGAGGGATGAACGCCGTGCAGACCAGACCGGGGACTGCCTTTTCGCTGTCATGTTCCCAATCCTTATGGGCATCAGCGGCCTGATAGATGACCCTGCCATCTTTGACCACTCGTTCTGAAACAAAAAGTTCTCCATCCGCCAGTCTCATCCGTTCCGCTGCGTAGCCCGGGGCAGTACACAGCACTGCCATGAGCGCCAGTGCCATTGTTTTTTTCCACTGCATATCCTTCACTCCTTGTGGGTACCGAGGCACCCGGATTTTCTTTCTCCTATTATACACTGTTTTTGACTTACAAGTCAGGGGAAGTTTTGGATTGCTTGGATAAGAAGTCAGACCGGCCCTTGCGGGCCTATCAGAAGTCAGACATCAGCTTGACCCGCGATAAGCACGGGCGTACTGCTATATCGAATAAAACTGACGTCTGACATCTCAAGGCCTGCAGGACCGTTTCTGACTTCTTACTATAATGTAACCCGATTGCATTCAGTTGGATTTTTTCCTATAATAGGGACAGGTTGATAACTGTTTACCTTGAGGGAGGTTTTTTCAATGAGCGAATGTGATCACTGCGATCATTCTCACTGCTCCGGCTGTGAATCCAATCCGAAGCAGAACCCGCAGGATGTGGCCATTGCCGATTTCCTGCAGCATGTCAAACATAAGATCGTCGTCATGAGCGGCAAAGGCGGCGTGGGCAAAAGCACGGTTTCCGTAGACCTGGCCCTGCTCCTCAGCGAACGGGGCTATCAGGTGGGCCTGATGGATGTGGACCTCCACGGCCCCAGCGTAGCTGGTATGCTGGGTTATATGGACAAGCATGTCCAGGTGGAAGGAGAAAAACTGGTCCCCTTCCGCTACAGCGACCATCTGGAATTCTTATCCGCCCAGGGGTTCCTGGCCCAGCAGGACGATGCCCTGATCTGGCGGGGTCCTCTGAAAGTGGGTGCCATCCGGCAGTTCATGAGCGACACCAAATGGGATCCTTTGGACTACCTGATCATCGACTGCCCTCCGGGCACCGGGGATGAACCTTTGACAGTAGTCCAGACCATCAAAGATGCGGAAGCCATCATCGTGACCACACCCCAGAAAGTGGCCCTGGCCGATGTGCGGAAATCCCTGAGCTTCTGCCAGCTGGGCCATATTCCGGTCCGGGGCATCATCGAGAACATGAGCGGATTCGTCTGCCCCCACTGCGGCCAGGAAGTAGATATTTTCAAAGCCGGCGGCGGCAAAGCCCTGGCCGAGGAAAAAGGCCTGCCTTTCCTGGGCCGGATTCCCATCGATCCCCAGGTGGTAGCTGCAGAAGACGCAGGGAATCCCCTGGAAAACATCAGCGAAGCCAGCCGCAAAGCCTTGAACAGCATTGTGGATAAGGTGGTTGAACAGGATCAGTAAAAATAAAGAGGTTGTTGCAAGCGCAACAACCTCTTTATTTTTTCAGTCCTAATTTCCCCCACAGCCCCACCATACCTGCAAAAATGACCAGTACCACAGGAGAAACATCGGTGAACATATTGATGCCCAGCACCACCAGGAAGACACCGATGGTCAGCCAGTCCACGATGGCGCTCCTAGCCAGTTTGGACACTGCATTGAAGATCAGGATGCAGACACACACACGGATCCCAGCAAAGGCATCTTTCACCGCCGGATAATCTGACAGATTCGCCAACCCTGCCGCCAGGATCGAAATGATCACCAGAGAAGGGAACACCACCCCTAAGGTCGCTACGATCCCCCCGATGGTTCCTCTCTCCTTATACCCGATGAAGGTAGCCACGTTGACAGCAATGATGCCTGGGGTACACTGTCCCACCGCATAATAGTCCGTCAGCTCTTCTTCTGTGGCCCAATGGTAACGCTCCACGATATCCGACTGCAGGATGGGCAGCATGGCCATCCCTCCGCCAAAGGTCACGCCCCCGATCCGGGCAAAAACCACGAACAATTTCCATAATGATGGCATTCTCCCTACCTCCCATGTTTTTTATTGTAGCGCATTTCTTTTTAAAAATATAGCTTTTCTGCGCTCTCTTTGGACATGGTATACTGTATATTATATTCTTCAGAATATTTTATGTCTTTTTGCCTTCCATGGCCAGAGTATTGCACGAATTTTGCGATAACTAAATACAATTGGGTTTTCAGCAAGCGAAAGATAAGCAGGATACGCCGAGTTTCGTGCCGATATTTGCCGAATTTTATATTTAGTTTTATATTTATAGTTCATATAGTCTTAAAAAAATATTATTTTTTTTACATTTTATTCATAAAAATCAATTGACGCAGCAAGTTAGCCACTTATATCCCGTACATTATTGCAGTTTTTTCATTTTTTTCGGTATAGTACTCATAGAAGCTGCATACAACCTGTATACCAGAAACACAAAAAGGGAGGGAAAAATCCATGGAATTAACGCAGGATCAAAAAGATTTGTTGGAGGGCAAGTATGGACAGGGAGCCCAGCTGGCTATGAAAGTCCAGGTTGCCATCGGGGAATCTTTCGGAGCCAAGCGGATGGTCCCCATCACCCGGTCCCATGTGGCCTTGAGCAACCAGGATGCGGATCTCTGGCTGGCAGAGAAAATGGTCAGCCTGGGAGCCAAATGCCGGGTCCGTCCTACAGTCAACCCAGGTTTCTGTCTCAGCTACTTCAAAGCCCTAGGGACCATTACGGACGATGACTATGCCATGATGGAACGGACGGACAAGGCTTATCGGACACTGGGGGCTGAGCTGAGTTACAACTGCACCCCTTATATCGATACCAACGTCCCCCTGTTCGGAGAAATCTGCGCTTTCTCTGAATCCAGTGCCACGCCCTTCGTCAACGCCATCTGGGGAGCCCGCTCCAACCGGGAAGGCGCCAACTCCGCACTTTTTGCTTCCATCACAGGCTATGTGCCAGAATATGGCCTGCTGCTGGATGAGAACCGCTATGGGAACATCCTGGTCAATGTGGAAGCAGATATGACCTGCGATGCCGATTACCATATCCTGGGCATGTGCGGAAAAAAGATCGGCCATGGGATCCCTGTCTTCACCGGCCTTCCCAAGACCATTTCCAAGGAAGCCCTGCGGAATCTGGGGGCTGAGCTGAACACTTCCGGCTGCTATGATATGTACCACATCCCCGGCTTCACTCCGGAAGCACCGGATGTAGAGACAGCCTTCGGCGGAAAGGAACCGGAACGGGTGGTCACCATTACCAATGAAGACCTGGCAGAGGTCCTGGATGAAATCTCGGTAGATACACCTCGGCCTGTGGATTTCGCCATGTTCGGATGCCCACATTTCACCTTGAACGAATGTCAGTACATCGCAAAAAAGATCAACGGCCGCAAACTGGCCATCCCTATGTGGATCCTGACGGGAGAACATGTGCTGGCCATGGCCAAACGGACCGGCATTTACGATCAGCTGGAGCCTTATGGTGCCCATATCGTACCGGATACCTGCCCGGATCAGCCCTGCTGGCATTTCCTGAAAGGAAAGATCGGCATCACCGAATCTCCGAAATGTGCCTACTACCCTCAGCGGCGGGGCATCCATTTCGTCATCCGCAATCTCGATACCTGCATTGACGCAGCCCTGACCGGGGAGGTGAAATAAATGAAGACGTTTACCTGTCATAAAATTTCTGAAGGCAAGACGGAAGGTCCAGCCATCGTTTCCACCGATGATGTGATGTTCTATCTGATCGATCCGAAAACAGGGACTGTCATCGAAAAAGAACATAGCCTGGAAGGAAAGAGCATCACCGGAAAGATCATGATTTTCCCCAGTGGGAAAGGCAGCAGCGTGGTCCAGGCTGATGGCCTCTTCCAACTGATGAAGCAGCACAATCAGCCCAAAGGGATGATCGTCCAGCGGCCGGATACGGTGCTGGTCACCAGTGCCATCCTCTTTGAGATCCCCATGGTGGATCAGGTGGATCCCGCCTTTTATCAGGAAGTGAAGGAAAACGATACCATCGAGATCGATGCAGATGCAGGTCTGATAAAAATTCTGTGATCAACTCACATTGTCCAGTTCATTAAAGGAGGCTTTACGATGAAAAAATCCAAACTGTTTGTCCTGGCGATGACGGCTATGATTTCTATCGGTGCGCTGACCGGCTGCGGCGGTGGCAGCGACAAGGGAGGCGGCGGTAAGGGTTCCGCTGTGACCCTGAAGATCGGCCATGTAGAACCGGAAGACCGCTCCACCCATAAAGCCCTGCTGAACTTCAAAAAGAATGTGGAAGAAAAATCCAAAGGCCGCCTGAAGATCGAGATCTATCCCAACGGCGCTTTGGGTGGGGACGTACAGCTGATGGAAGCCGTGGCCACTGGTTCCCTGGATATGGCTCTTCCTTCCACTTCCGTCCTGACCACCTACAGTGATGAATTCGGCATCCTGGATATGCCCTACCTGTTCAAAGATGCCAAATCCGCCTTTGCGGCTATGGATGGCGACGTGGGCAAGCAGCTCTCGGAAAAGATCAAATCCAAGGGCATCGACATCCTGGGATACACCTACAATGGTCCTCGGAGCACCACCAGTAAAGTGAAACCCATCGAAAAGCCGGAAGACCTGAAAGGCCTGAAGATGAGAGTCATGGAAAGCCCGATCTTCATCGACTATTACAAGACCCTGGGAGCCAACCCCACTCCCATGAGCTTCACGGAACTGTACACCGGCCTGCAGCAGGGGACAGTAGAAGCCCAGGAAAACCCGCCTTCCCTGACTTTCGCCAACAAATTCTATGAAGTCCAGAAATATTCCAGCATCGATGAGCACGTCCACAACTTCCTGGCCTTCATGATGAATGATGCCAAATTCAAATCCCTGAGTGCAGATGATCAGAAACTGCTCCAGGAAGAAGCCAAGAAATGCGTAGATGAACAGCGGAAGATGGAACTGAAAGACAATGAAAAGGCCATCAAAGATCTGGAAACCATCGGCAAACTCCAGACCAACATCCTGACTGCAGATCAGAAAGCCGCCATGCGGAAAGCCCTGCAGCCCATGTATGACAAGTACCAGGCCAAATTTGGCAAAGCCTTGTTCGACCTCTGCGAAAAATACAATAAATAGTTGAGTCGGAGAATGTTGGGGTGTGAAAAGAATTGGTTCACACCCCTCTCTCCCCTTTTTCTGGAAGAAAGGAGTGACTATGGATAAGTTCCTGGAAAAGTGGACCTTTCTGGAAGAGCGGCTGCTGGTCTTCAGCCTGGTCTTCAATACCCTGCTGATCTTTACCCAGATCATCATGCGGGGGGCCTTCAACTCTTCCCTTTCCTGGTCCGAAGAATTATCCCGCTATGTATTCATCTGGCAGATCTGGCTGGGGGCGGATCTGGCCTATGCCTATCATGAACACATCCGGGTAGAGATGATCTACCACTGGCTCCCAGGGCCCAAGGCCTGCCGGATCCTGGACATCCTGGTGGATATCATGTGGCTGGCTTTCAACATCTTCCTTACCTACAAAGGCTTCGACCTGTGCCAGTCCATGGCTTCCCGCCATACCCTTTCCTCCGGGATGCGCCTGCCCCTGACCTATGTCTATGCGGCCCTGCCCGTTGCCTCGTTTTTTTTAAGCCTGCGTCTTGTATACAGCCTGTATACCAAGATCCGTTATGGCCGTTCAGACCTTAAGGAGGTGTAACGGACCATGGAAGCGATTTTTCTTTTTGGACTTTTCCTGATCCTTCTCATGCTCAGTGTCCCCATCGGATATGCCATCGGCATCGTCACCCTGGTCACCATGCTGGAATTCACTTCCATGCCCACCTTGATGATTGCCCAGAACAGCATCGCCGGGGTGGATTCCTTCCCGCTTTTGGCCATTCCCTTCTTCATGCTGGCTGGGAACCTGATGAGCGGTGGCGGGATTGCCAAGCGTCTGGTGAATTTCTTTGAATGTTTCATCGGGCACATTACCGGAGGCCTGGGCATGGTCACCATCGTGGTCTGCATGTTCTTTGCTGCCATTTCCGGTTCAGCCGTGGCTACGGTTTCTGCCGTAGGGGCCTTCATGATTCCCCAGATGGTGGAACATGGCTACAGCAAGCCTTTTTCCGCTGCGCTGACCGCCGCTGCCGGCACCATCGGTGTCATCATCCCCCCGTCCGTCCCCTTCGTCATTTACGGAGTGGTCTCCGGGGCTTCCATCACCAATCTGTTCACAGCTGGTTTCCTGCCGGGGATCCTGATGGGGGTTGCCCTGATAATCGTCTGCTTCATCGTCTCGAAAAAGAGGGGCTATCGGGGCAGCACGGAAAGGGCCTCGTTCAGCAAGATCGTCCATACCTTCCAGGACGCCATCTGGGCCATCCTGTCCCCTGTAATCATCCTGGGTGGGATCTATTCTGGCAAATTCACCCCCACGGAAGCAGCCGTGGTTTCTGTGGTTTATTCCTACATCGTAGGACGTTTCGTCTACAAAGAACTGGATGCCTCTTCCACCTATAAATCCCTGAAAGATGCTATCGTCATCAACGGCGCCACCACCTTCATGGTAGGCCTTTCCACCGCCTTTGCTGCTCTGTTGACCATGGAACAGATCCCCCTGAAGATTGCAGCCTTCATCACCGGGATCAGCAACAATGGCGTGGTCATCCTGCTGATGGTGAACCTGTTCCTGCTGATCGTCGGTATGTTCATCGACAACATCCCCGCCACCATCATCCTGACCCCCATCCTGCTGCCCATCTGCAAGAAATTTGGCATGAACCCCGTCACTTTCGGGATCATGCTGACCATGAACCTGGCCATCGGATTCTGCACCCCGCCCTATGGGATCAACCTATTTGTGGCTACCGCCATTTCCAAAGTGAAGATGGAAGCCCTCTCCAAGGAACTGATCTTTTTGATCGGTGCACTTCTGGCCGTCCTGGCTTCTGTAACTTATATTCCGGCCGTCACCACTGTATTCATGAAATAAAAGGAGGGATTCCCTATGCTGATTTGGATCATCGATGAAGAATGGAAAGACTACGATATGGAAAAAGAATATCTGGAAGCTCGCTATCCCGGCGTGGAAATCAGATGTTCCACTTACGATTATGAAAAAGATCTGAAGGAATTCGGCTATAAAGCAGATGGCATCCTGGCCCAGGTCTATGCGTCCCTGCCAGCTTCCACCATCAATCAGCTGCAGAACTGCAAGGGAATCGCCGTCTACGGCGGCGGCTACGACCGGATCGACGTGCAGGCAGCCCGGGCCAAGGGGATTTCCGTCACCAACATCAGCGGTTACTGTGCGGAAGATCTGGCAGATTATGTGGTGGCTGCCATGTATTTCGCCAACAAGCGGATCGCCCAATACAGCGCCACTGTTGTGGAAGACAGCCGCAGTAATCGCTGGGGAGCCATGGCCGTCCCCTTTATCGTCAACCGGATCAGCACCCAGACCCTCTGCATCGCCGGCCTGGGCGTCATCGGCAAGACGGTAGCCGCCCGTGCCCAGAGCCTGGGGATCAAAGTCATCGCTTGCGATGATTTCGTTTCCAAAGAAGATATGGCAGCTCTCCAAGTGGAAAAAGTGGACTGGGAAGAAGGCTTCCGCCGGGCCGATTATGTCAGCATCAACCTGAAAGGCTGTGACGAAAACCAGGATAAGATCAGCACCCCCCTGCTTTCTCTGATGAAGCCCACTGCCTGGCTGATCAACACTTCCCGGGGCAAAGTGGTAGATGAAGCGGCCCTGATTGCGGCCGTCAAAGAGAAAAAGATCGCCGGTGCCGTCCTGGACGTGATCAAGACGGAACCGCCCACTGGAGAAGAACCCATCCTCCACTGCCCGGGCATCTATGTAACTCCCCATGTATCCTACATTTCTGTAGAATCGTTCCGGGCTCTGAAAGAACGGGCCCTGGAAAATCTGGAAAATATGCTAGAAGGAAAGCCCCCCCGCGATTTGGTCAATTGAGAAAAGGACGGCCCTATGACAAAGATCCCATATCGTCTCGGAAAAATCAAACACCGCTCTCTGGCCGATGAAGCGTACTGCTACTTAAAAGAGCAGATCTTATCCGGCCATATCCGCCAAGGAGATGTGATCACAGAACAGACGGTTGCGGATATCCTGCATATCAGCCGTACACCGGTCAAGAATGCCCTGAGCCGGCTGGAAAATGAAAATTTCGTAACGACCCTCAGCGGCCGAGGCACTCTGGTCAATGTCTTATCCATCGCGGATATGCGGGATATCTACAATGTCCGCATCGTGCTGGAACTGCTGGCACTGGATACGGCCATCAATCATTTTTCATCCAAAGATCTGGAGGAGATCCGCCAGGTTTTCGTGGATGCCTACAAGGATTACAAAAAGGATAAGTCTTCCCTTTCGGCAGAAGATATGTATCATCTGGACAATATGTTCCACAATTTGTTCATCGAGCATACTTCCAACCATTATATCCGCAAACTGATGCCCAGCATTTCGGAACGGATCCAGCTGGGCCAGCTCCAGGCCTACATCATGACGGATACCTTCGAAACAAGTACCCTCCAGCACCTGGAGATCATCGATGCCCTGGAAGCCAAAGACCTGCCGGAAGCCAAACGCCTTCTCCAGGCCCATTTGGAATGGTCCTACAAGGTCATGTTCGAAGCCATGGTCAAGAGCGGGAAAAAGAAGGCATAAGAGAGGGGCTGTTGCATGCGCAACAGCCCCTTTTCACAGCACCCACCGCAGCAGCAGATAATACGCCAAGATGAAGAAGCAGAACAGCAGGGAATTGGGCAGGGTCTTCTTCACCAGCTGCCCTAGAGTGACATGATAGTAATCGGAGGCCACTACCAGGCATACATGGGTGGGCGAAACCTGGCTGGCCGCATGGGCCATCCCCATGAGCAAGACTAAGGTCGGGATCCCTCCCTGGAGAGAAGCCATGGCCAGAGGCGTCCCCAGGGCAATGATGCCTTGGGCTCCGCTGATGATCCCCCCCAGGAAAAACAGGATGGCAAAAGTCAGGAAAGGAGGGATGGGCAGCTGGCTGATGACTTGGGGCAGGATCAGGAGCACACCGGTGAACTGGATGAACTCCTTCAGGACCAGGACCAGGAAAGTATTCAAGATCAACTTCTTTTCAAAAGCGCTGACCACCATAGCCCTGACTTCCTGGAACGAAAACCGATAAACGATCAAACTCAGGAAAATGCTGAGCAGAACAGCCGTGACCACGGACACTTTGAAGACCAGGATGACCCCGATGATCAGCAGCAGGGACCAAAGGTGCTGGAACAAGTGGATGGCGTCGGCCTTTTTATCCGTACTGGCCGGTGTCCCCGGTTCTTTGGGCAGACGGCGGAGATACCGGAAATACCCTATGGCCATCAAAGCACACGCGGGTCCCACCATGGCCAGCATATAAGGCGGCAGCTGGGCATTGGCCAGGTTCATCAACAGCAAGACACTGGCATAGGTGGGCAGGGAACTTTCCGGAATATGACGGAACCAGCTGGTGACGAAAGCTTGCTCCTCCGGTTCCAGGTATCCATCCGTTGCTTCCTTCACGATATCTCCGCACAGAATCATAGCCGCCGCAGAAGGCAGCAGGCCAATGAACATGGGGGCGATTCCCGCATTCACCCGCCGGTTGTGGAACAATCCATTCAAGTCCTGCTGGGCCAGCTTGATCTGCTGCCGAGCTTCCAGCATGCGCTGGAGATAGGTAATGAGATACAGGGACAATAAGACCGACAGCGACCCCCAGTGGATAAAGACATTCCCCACAAGATGAAAGATTTCTCCCGGGCTGATCCGATACAGCGCCGCGGTCAGGCAGAGCCCTCCCAAAATGGCCTGATAAAGAGGCCGTCCCACGGCCAGAAGGATGACAATGGCAAGGAAAACCAACAATAAATACAATAACGGTGTCATGGGGATCCTCCTCTCCTCCTTTCCCTGTCTTTTTCGATAAATTAGAAAAGGCAGAGAAAAAGACAGCTATCTATACTTCTATTGTATCGAAAAAAGCTGCTTTTTGAAAGGGACTCAGATAAAAATTAGGAGGGAGAATCCTGCATAGAGGGCTTTGCCCTTTTTATCGGGTCAGTTTCCGGATCCACCTGTAACTCCTGTACCAGCAGAACGCCGGGATGACTTTGAAGATCTGATCCGATTGGAGGAGCATGACCACTTGGACCACCGGAAGCCTCCAGACAAAAGCCCCTAGAAAGGACAGAGGCATGACGATTCCCCAGGTACTGATCAGATTGGTCACAAAACCGTACCGAGGATCGCCACCGCCCCGGATGATCCCGGAGCTGACCGGCATCTGGTAGGACATGCCCACCATCACCACGCTCATGAGGGCCATCAGCTGGTCAGCCAGCTCCATTGCCTGAGGGTTCAATTCATAAAAAGACAAAAGGGGCAGCCGCAGCAGATAGAGCCCTGCCCCCAGGACAAGCCCCACCAACACAAAAATCACGGATAAAGTCCGGCCGGCTTCCCTGACCCGGCACAAATCCCCTTTGCCTACGATACAGCCGATGGTCACTGCGGTGGCTGAGCACATGGCCTGGACAATCACTTTCAAGTATTGATAAAAAGTGGTTGCTACGGAATTGGCCGCAATGGCATCTGCCGAAAGATGTCCCAAAATGGCTGTCTGGATGGGCGTGGTCAAGGCCCATAGCAACTGGGCTCCCAAAATGGGCATAGTCACCCGGAAATAGTCTTTTTCCAGTTGGGGATCCCGGACAAATAGCTTTTGGGAAAACAGCCGGAGGCGGGACTCCCCGGCTAAATACAGGAGCACAATGGCCAATTCAGCGATCCGGGCGATGACCGTCCCTACAGCCGCTCCCCGGATGCCCATTTCTGGACAGCCAAAATTCCCATAAATAAAAAGATAATTACAGACCACATTGATACCCAGGGAAAGGACCGAATTATAGAAAGCAATCTTTACACTGCCGATGGAACGCAGCCCAGCATAGAGAATAGTGGAAAGGATGAAAATAGGAAAAGTGAACTGCAGGATCTGGAGGTATTCCTGTGCTTCCAGCAAGATCACCGGATCCAAAGTAAACAGGCTGAGAAGACCCCGTGGCCACAGGAGGCATAAAGCCAGGACAGTGCTTCCAGCCAGTGCGCCCAGCCGCAAAGCTATGCCGATGCAACGCCGGATGGGCGGAAGATCCTTTTTCCCCCAATACTGGGAGCCCAGAACCACGATTCCTTCCCCCAGCGCATTGGCCAGGAACTGCACCACAAAAAAGATCTGGTTGACGATGGCCGACCCTGACAGAGCGGACTGGCTGTAACTCCCCAGCATCACATTGTCTGCCATATTCACACTGTAAGCCACCAAATTCTGGGAAGCGATCAGAGCCATCAAAGAAGCCCAGCCATAAAAAAAGCCTTTTTCTTTGATAAAGAAAGTTTCTCCCGGTTGGCTTCCAGTTTTAGGAACTATGATAAAGACCTTCTTTCTCAATAATACTTTAGGTTTATCACGCGGTTCTGCCTTTTGTTTTCACCTACTTACGGGAAAAATTAGCTAGTTCAATAAAAGCCCGAGAGGCTTTAGACAGATAAGACCCTTTTTTGACAGCCCAGTTGATTTCCCGCACTGCCAGAGGATGTCCCAATTTGTAAAAATATAGATTATCAGACTGGGACAAACATTGTACAATATCCGCCCTGATGAACAGAGCCCCCATCCCTGCAGAAGCAATATTCAGCGATGTCATAACCTGATCCACATAGATTTTTACTTTCATTGCGAAACCAGCATCCAGGCAAATCTGTGTAGAACGGCCAAACATATCATTGCCGGGTTTCATCTTGACAAAAGGCGTATCCCGAAACAATTCCAAAGGTACCGCTGGTACAGAAAGCCCCAAGAAGGCTTGGCTGTTAATACTTTCCCGGAGAATCTGGTATTTTTCCAGTCCTACATTCACGCTATAGTTTTTGGGGACTGCTAGGATAATCCTTTCCATTCGATAATAGATATTTTTAATATCACGATCTTCCTGAAGACCTGTCTCCAATACCAGATCAAATCGTCCGTCCAGCAGCCCTTTTCGCAGCTCCTGCACGTTTCCCTCGGTCAAATCACACTGGATGCCTGGGTAAAGATCATTAAAACGGCTGATCAAATCTGGAAATACAAAAGAACAAAAATAGGATGATCCGCCTAAAGACAGCGTTCCCGTCTTCAATTCTTTCAAATCTTTAAAATACCTCAGCACATTATTTTCTATTTGATAGATGGCTTTTATGGCTTCTATATATTTTTTCCCTTCGGGCGTTAAAGTAATGGGAATAGTACTTCTATCAAAAATAGGGACACCGATATCCTGTTCTGCCTTTCGGATCATTTTACTGAGGGCCGGCTGACTGATAAACATTTTTTTCGCTGCTTTTGAAAAACTTCTTTCCTGGTAGACAGCGTAAACATATTCAATTTTTTCAAGCATTTTGTTTCCCCTTATCTCATGAAAACAGTTCGCCGTCTTTGGGCAGAAAGGAAATATCTGTCCATTTTTTCCCTCCTTTCTATCATTTTACTCTTTTCTTACATTGATGTATTTCCTATGAAATGTGAAATATTAGTTACAAATCCTGGAATCACTATAAAAAATCCATCTATAGGCTGATATTCCAAAGCAAAGGAAAGAATATTTTCCATTCCAAGCAGTGGTAAATAACCCATAGATGGATTTTTACGATATACGGTTCTTCGAAAGAGTTATTTATCGCCCAGACAGACGACTTTACCGTCTTTTACAATCAGTGTTTCTGTAGAAGACCCTTCATCAAACACAATCGTGGGATTATACTGGACCATGTCAATATGGACTGTACTTCTTGCAGGCTGTCCATAATAGAATCCGTTCCCCATTGCAATGTGGCAGGTTCCCCGTGCCTTTTTCTCTTCTTCAAAATCTCCGTTGTAGAGGCATACCGGATTGAGTCCGATTCCAATTTCAGCAATATTGTCACTGTCTTTGATTTCAGCAATTTGCCGACGGATTTCTTTGCAGATTTTTTGATCTCCGCCTGCCACTTCTACAATCCGTCCGCCTTCAATCCGCAGTTCCACAGGAATTGTTGGGCAGCCATAATAGCAGATGGGGCCATCAATGACCAATGTACCATGGGTAGTGCCGATTACTGGTCCCAAGGATACTTCCCCATCTGACCAAGCCATAGCATCCCCAGGATTCCGAGCAATCCCACACTCAATAATCGGTTCCATCTGGTTCATCTCCATGTACAGATCGGTACCTGCTGGAGTGGTAATATGAGCGGTCTTCTTCCCTCTCCAGATGGCCTGCAGCCGCTGCCCATCCTGATAAACTTTTTCATAGTCCGCTAGGGCTCCTCCCCGCGTGAAATTATCAATATTTCTCAGACAAATAGATACTTCCCGAAGTTTTTTCTGGGTAATCAATTCCTTTAGATGGTTATTATAGATAGCCGCTCCTGACGCTGTGGTCATCCCAACAAATACATCACAGGCATCCATCCCAAGTTCCAAAGATTTCGGAAAGATCGTAGCCTTGTCTTTTCCTCGGATTGGCATCATATAAACACCATATTCTGCCCCACAGTTCAAGGCAGCAGCCGCCATAGCCTGTGTCATCCGCTCGTCAGTCTGGGGATCTACTACGATCAACACCTCTTCTCCAGGCTTCACTGCCATCAGAGTTCCTAAAATATACTGCGCCCGTTCCATGCATTCAATGATCCTGTTGTCTGCCATTTTTCTTGCACTCCTTTCCTTGATACCATTGGTTCTTTTCTTTCGTCCTCGTCATTATCATATTACTTGCCATATGCCCGCAGTCATTTTTCAAAAAGTCTCATGAAGCTCCATCCTTCTGATCAAGCAAGGTTAGATCATCGAATTTCTCATGGTCCAATTCATTCTGCAGATTAGAAATACAGACCGTTGCAACCAAATCTCCTACGGAATTGGTTGCCGTATGGATTTGATCCACAATTCGGTAGATTCCTGCTACTAGAGAATAGCCATCCAAAGGCAAACCCATCTGTGTCATCAGTGTCAAGCTGATGACTAACCCAATCTGTGGAGTGGCTGCACATCCCACACTGAGAAAAGTAGCTTGTACGCAAAGGAGAATCTGTTGCGGCAGGCTCAGTTCAACTCCGTAGAGCTGTGCCGCAAAAAGGATGACCACAGCAAAATAAGCACAGGTTCCGTTCATCTGGGCTGTACAGCCCAAAGGAAGGATAAAACTGGAAATATCTTTTGGTGCCCCCATTTTGTTAGGCGCAATATCCATAGACACTGGCAGTGCTGCACTGGAAGTACAAGTACTGAAAGCAACCAACCAACTGGCAAAAGCTTTTTTCCAGAAGGTAAACACGTTGACATGGCCTATGAAAATCAATAGCAGAGTATAGACGCCAAAAGTAGTAGAAAGACATGCTAGGTAATCAGTCAGAATGAATTTCAGTACTGGTCCGAAAATGGCTGTGCCATATTTAGTCATGGTAGTAGACATCAGCCCAAAAACACCAACTGGAATGATGGCAATCACATAATCTACAATCTTAAACATAACCATAGACAGCATGCTGAAGATTTTGCCCAACGGTTCCGCCTTTTCTCCCAGAGAAATAATGGCAAATCCAATGAATAAAGAAAATACAATGATTTGCATCATGGATCCGGATGTAAGAGATTCAAATGGATTGGTTGGAATGAAATCAAGGATTGTCTGATACATCCCTGGCAGTGCTTTTGTTTTTACTCCATTTCCTACCGTTCCCAGCTGCAGCCCTCTTCCCGGTTGGATCAAGTTAACCCAGAAGAGTCCGATCATGGCTGAAAGCATCCCGGTTGCCAAGAACCAGATTATGGTAGTCACACCTACACTTTTCAGTTTGTTGATGTCTCCCAGTGACAGTGCTGCATCCACGATACAGAAAAAGACTAAGGGAACCACCACCATTTTGATCAATTTAATAAAAAAATCTC
This sequence comes from Acidaminococcus nyctereutis, assembly GCF_052216985.1. NCBI lineage: Bacteria > Bacillati > Bacillota > Negativicutes > Acidaminococcales > Acidaminococcaceae > Acidaminococcus > Acidaminococcus nyctereutis. The sequence continues at coordinate 107,577 of NZ_JBQOUY010000004.1, read as the reverse complement.
CGAGAAACTGTAGAAAAGGTAGAATATGATTGTTGATCACTGGCTGATGGGTTCCCCCTATGGCATTGAGGATATAGCCGAAAGCAATTCCCACACCCAGAGCGATAAAGATTCGTCCATACAATGGCATGGATTTTTTAGGCTGTGCCCGTTGTTTCCTGTCCGCCATGTTGATTCCTCCTTCTCATTTTCCGTTCCTCATGAGGTCTGATTCCATAGTACAAAAGTTGAACAGAAATCTCAAAAGTTATGTAAAATCGATATGGACCATAACTCATTGGCTATAAGTCAACATAGGCTGAGAATAGAAAACCTGTCATAAAGAATTCATCTCGGAAATCCAAATTATAACTTTTCTGTATCACCCTTTTGGCAGACGCTCCGTCAGTTTTTTTCTCTTTGGGGCCCAAGATCCATTCCCTACTATGAGCAAAGGCATACAATCTGCCCAGAGCCAGCCAGGGTACCCCTGAACGCCCCTTGAGCGGAGCGTAAAAAAAGAAAGGGGGTGTGAAAAAATTCACACCCCCGGTCGCGGGTCGCGAGCCTGGACGTTTAAGTCATTTGTTCTTTTTCTATAGGATGATAAGAGAAAATCGGTTGGGATTTGCAAAATTGGATTTTCGGTCTGCACCAACAAGCTCGCGACTCACGACTCGCGACCCGCGACCAGAGGGGCTCATCACCCATCAACGTGCAACAATCCCTTTCTTCATTCCATCAGCCCTTCCATCTTTTCCAAGAAGATGGCCAAGATCAGGAGATCAGCGCAGCCTCCTGGACTGATATTCTTTTCCACGAAACTTTCGTTCAGTGTCCACACCGCTTCCATGCCTTCTTCGATGAAAGCGCCTCCTTTAGCCAGCACTTCCCTGGCCGCTGCTTGGGCCGCTGCCAGGGTGGGCCGGTCGGATCGGCTGAGGATGTTGGTGTCTTCCACCTGGCTCAAAAGGAGCAGTAAGGTCTGGATATAGGCCTCATTTTCCGGTCTGCCTTCTTTGCGGAACTGGCGCAAGGCCGGCAGGGCGATCCGGCTCACCGCCGGGAACCCTTCCATGGCTTCTCCCCGGATGCCCCGGCAGCCCTGCTCCACATAGAGCACTTCTCCGTGGGTATGGGGATGGTACCGGTCGATCTTGACAAAATCCTTTTCCAGGAGCGGTGTCACCGCTTCTCCGATTTCTTGGAGCACCATCTCGCTTTCCACCTTTCCGGTCCGAGCCAGGTGCCACAGGGTGAAACTGGTCACCAGGCCCAGGGAAAAGATGATGCCCTTATGGGTATTCACATTTCCTGTAGCCCGGAACATGGCCTTTTCCGCAGCCGCGCCCATGGGGCGCAGAGTTGAAAACAAGTCCTCCCCAGACCCTTCCCAATCCCAGCCTTTTTCCGCCATCTGCCGGAGATGGGGCACGATGGCCTCGGTGCTTCGGGCAAAGGTATGCCAATCCATATCCTGGTGGGCACCGGGATTGTCCTTATCCACCAGCCCGGGCTTGGGCGTGGCATCCACTTCTCCCTGGAGTCCCTGGTGCAGGGCATTTTCCACCCAGTCCAACAGGAAACTTTCCAGTACCCGATGGACGTTCCGCACCAGCACCGGCACGCTGTGTTTCCGGCTCCGGGCACAGGCCTGGGCCGGCTGGGAGCACACCAGGCACAGACGGCCTGGCAGCCCGATATCCGTCCGGGAGATCTTGTGTCCGTCTTCCGCCAGCACATCCATGTCATAGAGCCGTCCCAGCCGGTCCTGGTTCTCGATGGCACAGGTGATTTTTTTGATGGCCAGGGCATTTCCATCCAGTACATAGTATTTTTCATAACCAGTTTTCCAATCGATGGTTTTCTGGAAGAGGATGGGGATCCCGGCTTCCTGGAGGGCCCTTTCCAACCTGCGGATCCCCTCCAGGAAGCCCAGATGGATCAAGGCAGAAGTCTTCACCGGTCCGGGGATATTCTGGGTGAAGAACAGCAAAGGACGGCGGTACCGTTCCAGGAGTTTTCTCTGGGCCGCTGCCCGGCCGTCACGGGCCAAGAGCATATCCGGCACTTCCACCTGGGGGCCTGCCAGACGGATGACAGTTTCTTTCATGATTTCTTTATTCCTTCCTTTTCTTGCCCAATGTCCGGATCAATTCGATGAAGGCCCGGGCATAAGGGCTGAGATAGGCGTCCTTGCGGCAGCATACATAGCAGTACCGCTTATTGGCCACACCCAATAAAGGATACAACACACACTTATCCTGTGACAAGAAGTATTCGTCCAGGTACACATCCGGGCAGATGAATACGGCTTCCATGGCAGAAACCAGCCGTTTCCCCACTTCGATGCTGGACGTCTCCAGGATCACGTTGGGTTTGATTTCATAGACACTGAACAGGGTATCCTGGACCCGGCGCACATTATGGCCTTCGGTAATGGAAATGAACTCTTCGTTCCGGGCCTCTGTGATGTGGATGGGAGTCCCTGCCTTCACCCGCTGGGCCAAAGTAGTCATCTTATTGGCCACCAGCACCACATCTTCCGTTTCCACCAGTTCATATTTCAGTTCGTCATTGGTGGGGGTGGTGGTCAGGATGGCCAGGTCCACTCCCCCATTCAGGACTTCGTTTTCCGTGATATTGCTGCCCGCTTCGTGGATCTGGAGCTTGATATGGGGATAGCGCTGCCGGAACACCGGCATCACCGCCGGCAGCATCTGCATGGCCCGCTGGATGGGGATGCCCAGCCGCAGGGTCCCGTACCCTTCGTACTGGATATCCGCCACTTCATGGAGTAGGTTGGAACTGATGGTGATGACCTGTTTCACCGCAGCGATATATTTTTTTCCCGCTTCCGTCAGGACGATGGGATTGGTATTCCGCAAAAAAATCGGCGCCCCCAGATATTTCTCCACCGCTTTGATGGTCTGGCTCAGCGCCGGCTGGGAGACATGCATGGTCTTGGAAGCGTTGGTGATGCTTCCCTCCTTGATGATCTCCATGATATACTGCGCATGTTTCAGGTTCATATGCCCCTCCTTTTCTTTTCCCTGCAATCCATTATTTCCAAAGAAATTTTAATTTCATATAATTTGACATAATTCCTGCAATTCCTGAGTCCCGCATCCTGTGGGGGTCTCCAGCATTTGATAAGGAATGTCTTATAGAGATTATATCATTATTTATATTCGATTTCCATTTTTTCCTGTGTTACTATCAAAGTGCATCATAATGTACATTGTACAACTGTTTAGAAGGAGTGATTTTACATGGAATTGAAGAAGGCAGCCATGGCTGGCACTGTTGAGTCTTCCGATGCCCAAATCACCGTAGAACCCGGTTCCAACGGCATTGAGCTCACTGTTGAAAGCAGCGTCATCCATCAATATGGACGGCAGATCAAGGCTGTTGTCCTGGATACCCTGAAGAAGCTGGACGTGACCAACGCAAAGGTTTCTGTCGTGGACAAGGGCGCTCTGGACTGCACTTTAAAAGCACGCGTGGAAGGCGCAGTATTCCGTTCTGTCAACGAGGATCCTGATACGCCGAATCCCTGGGAGGTGCTGTAATATGGTTATCAATACGAATCCGAATTTCAAGCGTCTGAGAAGATCCATGATGTTCCTGAACGCTCAGAAACCGAGCCTGGTCAAAGACCCGTATGTATATAAACCCGATTCCATCATGCTTGACCTGGAAGATGCTGTTGCCGAAAACCAGAAGGATGCTGCCCGGTACTCCCTGTTCCATGCCCTGAAAGAAATCGATTATCATGGCTGTGAAAGAGTCGTCCGGATCAACGGCCTGGAAACTCCTCACTGGAAAGAAGATATCCGTGTTTCCGTCGCCGGCGGCTGCGACGCCATCCGTCTGGCCAAGACTGAATCCGGTAAAGATATCAAAATCGTAGAAGAACATATCCTGGCTGCAGAAAAAGAATTCCATCGTCCCATTGGCAGCACCCTGATCATGGCTGCCATCGAATCCACCAAAGGCATGCTGAACCTGTATGACATCTGCACCTCTTCCGACCGTCTGTTTGGGATCGCCCTGTCTGGCGGGGACTATACCCGTGACCTGCAGACCAGCATTTCCAAGAGCGGTGTGGAACTGATGGGTGCCCGTCAGCAGATGGTGATCACTGCCCGGGCTACCGGCCGTATGTGCTTCGATACGGTTTACACCGACCTGGACGATATGGACGGCTTCCGCAAGGATGTGGAAATGATCAAACAAATGGGCTTCGATGGGAAATCCATCATCAACCCGCGCCAGATCCCTGTCTGCCATGACGTATTCACCCCGACTGAAAAACAGATCTGCTGGGCTGAAGCGGTTGTCCGGGAAATCGATACCAAGAAAGCTATGGGTATCGGTGTGTTCCAGCTGAACGGTAAGATGCTGGATATCGCCTTCTATGACGGCGCCAAGAGAACCATTTCCATGGCCAAGGCTGCCGGTGTCTATAAGGGGGATTTATAAGATGAAGAACGCAGTAGGTAGAGAAATTCCTGAAGAAATCCTGAAGCAGACCGGGAAAGACGTTTTCAAGGGAAGCTTCGTGAACCATCTGGCCGCATACAAGGCAGCTACCCATACGGTGGCTCCTGTGATGGATCCCAGCTACAGCAAAGTAGTGGATTCCATTGAAGAAGTGCTGAAGAAATGCGGCATCAAAGACGGTATGACCCTGTCCTTCCATCACCATTTCCGGGAAGGGGATTATGTGGTCAATATGGTCATGGAAGCCATCCACAAGATGGGCATCAAAGACCTGACCATCTGCGCTTCCTCTCTGGGGAAGGCCCAAAACCCCATCGTTCCCATGATTGAAGACGGGACCATCACCAACATCCAGTCTTCCGGCGTCCGGGGCAAAATCGGGGAAGCCATCTCCAACGGCAAACTGAAAGGCCTGGCCATCATGCGGGGCCACGGCGGCCGTGTCCGTGCCATTGAAACCGGCGAAACCCACATCGATATCGCTTTCATCGGGGCTCCCAGTGCGGATGATATGGGCAACTGCCGTGCCATCGGCAGCCAGAATGGTGCTGACTGCGGCGTATTGGGCTATGCTGCTGTGGATGCCCAGTATGCGGACAAAGTGGTCGTGGTGACCGATACCCTGGTCCCCTTCCCCAACGTACCTGCTTCCATCGACATGACTAACGTAGACTATGTAGTCAAAGTGGACGCCATCGGCGACCCCACCAAGATCGCTACCGGTGCTGCCAAACCCACCACTGACCAGAGAAAGCTCCTGATGGCCAAGTATGCTGCTGATTTCATGGTGCATACGCCCTGGTACAAAGACGGCTTCATCTACCAGACCGGCGTGGGCGGTGCTTCCATCGCTTCCACCAAGTTCCTGGCTGAACATCTGCGGAAAGATAACATCCATATCGGGGTTGCCATGGGCGGCATTGCCCAGGCCATCTGCGAACTCCAGCATGAAGGCCTGATCGACAAGATTGCCGATACCCAGGATTTCGATATGGCTTCCATCGAAGACATCAAGACCAACCCCAACCATTACGAAATCACCACTTCTCAGTATGCTGACCCCTTCAACAAGGGTGCTTATGTGAATAAGCTGGATTATGTCATCCTGGGCGCACTGGAAGTAGATACCCACTTCAACGTCAACGTGGTCGTGGGCTCTGACGGCGTGATCACCGGGGCTCAGGGCGGCCATCCGGATACCGCTGCCGGTGCCAAATGCACCATCGTCATCGCTCCGCTGCTGCAAGGCCGTATCCCGGCTATCTGCACCGAATGTACCACGGTCACCACTCCGGGCGAGACCGTTGACGTGGTGGTCACCGACTACGGCATCGCCATCAATCCCCGTCGGCAGGACATTATCGATGCAGTAAAAGACACCGATCTGCCCATCTGCACCATCGAAGAACTGCGGGATACCGCTTACAAGATGGTGGGCACTCCTGACCCTGTACAGTTCGGCGACCGGGTCGTGGGCATCATCGAAGCCCGTGACGGTTCCATCATGGACGTGGTCCGTCAAGTGAAGAAAGCTGAATTCTGATTGAATCGATAAAAAAGCCATCCCGACCGGGGTGGCTTTTTTGTCATACGTCAGTCGTCATACGTCATACGCTTATGGAAATCAATTTTAGCAAATTGATTTTAAAATTTAATAAAGGATTCAAAAGGTTTTCTTGCGTTCGTCGCCAGCAAAGCTGGCTTCCATCGGCGTATGACTTATGACAGGCTGTTGCGCATGCAACAGCCTCCCTGTTTATTAAAATTTTCTCAAATTATCTCTATTTATGTTCAAATGAAACAATTTTGTTTTCTGCTGGAAACCCGCATCCAGACTGGCTTTATAGGTATTCTATAAGCATATGCTTATGAGTTTCATTTTGATTTTTATATTCGTTTTCAGAATGTTCCTATGGTACTATGTAGTGGTGTTTGTTGCACTCTATTTTCCGGTTTCCGAGGCCGGCCCGTCTCGGGGACACCCCATTTTATTTCCAAAGGAGGAAATTGCACTATGTTTTTGGGCGTTGTTGGTTTCTTGATGGTTGTCATCATCGTGGCAGCTCTGATCCGTGGTAAATCCAACCCGGTTCCTCTGTTCGTGATGGTTCCCGTCATCGCTGCTCTGATCTGCGGGTTCTCTCCCGCCGAAATCTTCGGCTTCGTGAAAGCCGGTGTGACCAAGACCTGGTCCACTGCTGTACTGTTCATCTTCTCCATCGTTTACTTCTCCATGATGGGTGATATGGGGCTGTTCGACCCCATGGTGAACTGGCTGGTTAAAAAAGCCGGTGACAACATCGTCTTGGTGACCGTGGCTACCGCCTGCATCGCCGTCATTTCCCACCTGGACGGCGCTCTGGCTTCCACCCTGCTGATCACCATCCCCGCTATGCTCCCCATCTACAAGAAGCTGCATATGCGTCCTGTGGTGCTGGTCTGCATCATCGGTGCCGCTATGTCCATCATGAACCTGCTGCCCTGGGGCGGCCCTGTGGCCCGTACCGGTGTAGTGCTGAATGCGGACGTTAACGTTCTGTGGCAACAGCTGCTGCCTCTGCAGGGTGCCGGTCTGATCATCCTGCTGATCTTCGCTGCTTACATGGGCATGATGGAAAAGAAACGGGGCGCCGGCCTGAATCCTACCGGTAAAGCTGCGGAATTATCTGAGGATGAAGATGAAAAATCCGCTGACGATGATCTGTCCGCTGATGACGCCGCTTTCATGCGCCGTCCCAAGATGATCTGGTTCAACGGCATCCTGACCCTGTTCGTCATCGGCCTGCTGTGCTTCACCAAGATCCCTCTGTACGGTGCATTTATGTTCGGTCTGGCTGTGGCCTTGATTGCCAACTTCCACACTGCCAAGGACCAGGCTCGTGCCATTAAGATGCACGCTGCTACCGCTCTGAGCATGCCCATGATCCTGCTGGCTTCCGGCGTGTTCCTGGGTGTGCTGTCCAAGACCGGCATGATGAAGGCCATGGCCCAGATGCTGATCAACATTGTCCCGGCTGCTCTGGGGCCCCATCTGCAGGATGTGTTCGGGTTCTTCGCTGTGCCCATCGGCATGATGCTGGGTACCGACTCCTACTTCTTCGGTCTGCTGCCTCTGGCCATCGGCGTCGGCCAGCAGTTCGGCGTTGATCCTCACAACATGGCCATGGCCATGCTGATCGGGAAGAACTACGGCGTCATGGTCACTCCTCACGCTGCCACCACCTTCCTGGCCTGCGGCCTGGCTGGTATCTCCATCAAAGAACTGCTCACCTTCTGTGCTCCCCGCCTGTGGGTCCTGTCCTGGATCTCCCTGGCCTGCGGCCTGGTGCTGGGTCTGTTCCATCTGTAAGATTCATAGAAAAGCCATCCCTTTGGGGGTGGCTTTTTTGTCACTGGTCTATGGTCACTGAACGAAGGAAGGCACCCGGACTTTCCCAAGTTATTTTTATTTCCGATTACTTCAGATAATTGTTCTCATTCCCGTTCCCCCGCATCCTGCCTTGCTTCACACCCTTTTTATAAGAATTTTCTTATATCTTTTATACTCTTATTTATATTAGTTTTCAGAAAGTTCATATGTTACTATTGAGCCATAGAAAAAAGGATTCATCCAATCCGCTTCCGGCGGCCTGCCCGCCCCGGAAGCACCAGTCAAATCCAAAGGAGGAAATGCATTATGTTCTTGGGCGTTGTTGGTTTCCTGATGGTTGTGATCATTGTGGCGGCCCTGATCCGCGGCAAATCCAACCCGGTACCTCTGTTCGTGATGGTACCTGTCATCGCAGCTTTGATCTGCGGATTCTCTCCTGCTGAAATCTTTGGTTTCGTGAAAGCCGGTGTGACCAAGACCTGGTCCACTGCTGTACTGTTCATCTTCTCCATCGTTTACTTCTCCATGATGGGTGATATGGGGCTGTTCGACCCCATGGTGAACTGGCTGGTTAAAAAAGCCGGTGACAACATCGTCTTGGTGACCGTGGCTACCGCCTGCATCGCCGTCATTTCCCACCTGGACGGCGCTCTGGCTTCCACCCTGCTGATCACCATCCCCGCTATGCTCCCCATCTACAAGAAGCTGCATATGCGTCCTGTGGTGCTGGTCTGCATCATCGGTGCCGCTATGTCCATCATGAACCTGCTGCCCTGGGGCGGCCCTGTGGCCCGTACCGGTGTAGTGCTGAATGCGGACGTTAACGTTCTGTGGCAACAGCTGCTGCCTCTGCAGGGTGCCGGTCTGATCATCCTGCTGATCTTCGCTGCTTACATGGGCATGATGGAAAAGAAACGGGGCGCCGGCCTGAATCCTACCGGTAAAGCTGCGGAATTATCTGAGGATGAAGATGAAAAATCCGCTGACGATGATCTGTCCGCTGATGACGCCGCTTTCATGCGCCGTCCCAAGATGATCTGGTTCAACGGCATCCTGACCCTGTTCGTCATCGGCCTGCTGTGCTTCACCAAGATCCCTCTGTACGGTGCATTTATGTTCGGTCTGGCTGTGGCCTTGATTGCCAACTTCCACACTGCCAAGGACCAGGCTCGTGCCATTAAGATGCACGCTGCTACCGCTCTGAGCATGCCCATGATCCTGCTGGCTTCCGGCGTGTTCCTGGGTGTGCTGTCCAAGACCGGCATGATGAAGGCCATGGCCCAGATGCTGATCAACATTGTCCCGGCTGCTCTGGGGCCCCATCTGCAGGATGTGTTCGGGTTCTTCGCTGTGCCCATCGGCATGATGCTGGGTACCGACTCCTACTTCTTCGGTCTGCTGCCTCTGGCCATCGGCGTCGGCCAGCAGTTCGGCGTTGATCCTCACAACATGGCCATGGCCATGCTGATCGGGAAGAACTATGGCGTCATGGTCACTCCTCACGCTGCTACTACCTTCCTGGCCTGCGGCCTGGCTGGTATCTCCATCAAAGAACTGCTCACCTTCTGTGCTCCCCGCCTGTGGGTCCTGTCCTGGATCTCCCTGGCCTGCGGCCTGGTACTTGGTCTGTTCCATCTGTAAGAATTATAAAAATGGGCTGTGAAGAAATGAATCCTCATTTCTTCACAGCCCATTTTTCATTATATCCTTTTCTTCCGTTCCCGGCTCAGCTGATCCACGATCAGGAGGATGGCATTCCCGGCCCAGAACAACATGCCCAGCTGGCTGTTGAACAGGGTATGATCCGTCAGCCCGCTGATGAAGATACCTACCAGGGACGCCATATAGCCGCAGGCTACGCCCCGGATCCAGGGACGGGTCCGCTGCCGGTGGCGGATTTCCCGGGCCAGCCGGAACAGCTGGATCATGATAAACAGGAACAGCAACAGCCCGGGGATCCCCAGCTCTGCCGTCACATTCAGCAGCAGATTATGGCTGTGGTACATGAACACATCTTCTGCAATGAAAAAGTTGTAATCAGGAAAGGCATAGCCATATCCATACCAGCCTACCCCAAAAGGATGATCCCGGATCATGTCCAGGGAACTTTCCAGATAGAAGAACCGGAGTTCCGCCGAGGTATCATGGACGGAAAAAATCGACATGAGCCGTTCCGCCAGCTGGTTCCAGAACAGATACAGCACCCCCAGCCCGCCGCCGATAAAAGGCAGGAATGCCTTGTGATAGAAGGCTCCGGCAAAAATGAACAGTACCCAGAAATAGGCCACCCAGTTGCCCCGGGAAAAGGTCAGGATCAAACAGGCCGTGGCCAAAAGGAAGATCCCTACCAGGGCCCAGCGTGTCTTCCCTCCTTTGAGAGGAGCAAAGAGGCCTTCACAGTAGGCCACCGTGGTCACCAGGAAAGTCCCCAGGATATTGGGGTTCACCAGGGTGGAAATTGCCCTCCGGGACAAATGTTTAAAGGCCTGATGGTCGATCCACTCCAGGTTCTGGAGACTGCTGCCGAAGAAATACTGCCAGATGCCAAATGCAGCCACCACCCCGGCAGAAATCATGAAGATTTTGATCAGGAATAGAGATCTGCGTCCCGTACTGGCATACCGGAGCACCAGATAAAAGATGCCCGCCTCCTGGCCCACCACCCACAGCCAATTCAGGGCACAGGCCGCCGGATCGGCCGACCACAGGGTGCTGACCCCACTGAGTAGGAATAGAGCCCACAAGGGCCGGCTGATGATCCGAGGGATCTGGATGGCCGGCCAAAACTGACCGCTCTTCCAGATATTCGCCAGATTCAGCAGGAAGCAGATCCCGAATACGATCCCCGCCCCCAGCTGGTGCAGAGGCAGCACGAAAAACAGTACGCAAAGGACCCCGAAAGTGATTTGGTTCAGGTTCCAGGATGCTGGGAGGCCCCAGCCTCTCGGTCGCTCCATGATCCTTACCGGTCCAATCCCAGTTCCTTGAAGGTCCCGATGAGATACAGAGACCCGCAGACGATCACCACATCCCCTGGGCCGGCTTCTTCCACCGCCCGGCGGTAGGCAGCCGTCAGGTCCTCCATGGGAACCGCATTCTTGTGGAGCCGCTGGGCCAATTTTTCCGGTTTCTCCGATCGATCCCCTTCGTGGGCCAGTACCGTATAGATGGTGTCCTCCGGCCGGAACAGGATATCCGAGACCTGGCTCACATCCTTGTCCGCCATCATGCCGAACACGAAGAGCCGCCGTGCTTTGGGATAGTATTCATCCAGGGCTTTCCGGAGCACCGTGACTCCAGACGGGTTATGGGCCCCATCCAGGATGATGTCCGGATTGTGGCGGATCCGTTCCAGCCGTCCCGGCCACCGGGCTGCTTCCATGCCTCGGAGCATAGCCGCTTCATCCGGCGTACCCTCTTTCTCCCGGAGGATCTCTGCCGCTGTAAGGGCAGCCGCCCCATTGAGGATCTGATGTTCCCCGGGCAGATGGATGACGGCCTCCAATTCCTTTTCTCCCAGGCGATACAGGAAAGTCTGGGCATCCATAGAGCTGGTCAGTTTTTTTGCTGTGAAATCCTCTCCATAGACATAGAGAGGTGCATGATTGGCTTCTGCTGCAGCCCGGATCACCGTGAGAGCCTCGCCTTCCGCTTCCGTCACCACCGGCACCCCGGGCTTAATGATCCCGGCTTTCTGGGTGGCAATGGCCTCGATGGTCTTGCCTAGCCGTTCCGTATGTTCCAGGGTCACATTGGTGATCACTGAGACTTCCGGCGTGATGATGTTGGTGGAGTCCCACAGGCCCCCCATCCCCACTTCGATCACCGCATAGTCCACCTGTTTTTCCGCAAAATACAGAAAGGCCATGGCAGTGAGGAATTCGAATTGGGTGGGCTGTTCGCCTCCGGCTGCCAGATATCGGTCCAGAGCCGCTTTGGTCCGTTCCGTCACGGCAGCGAAATCCTCATCGGAAATATCGGCGCCGTCCAAACAGATCCGTTCATTGTAACGGACAAAATGGGGAGAGGTATAGCTCCCCACCTTTTTCCCCGCCTGCTGGAGCATATTGGCCAGGAACGTGGTGACACTGCCCTTGCCGTTGGTCCCAGTTACATGGATGGTCCGGATCTTCCGTTCCGGATGGTCCAAAAGCGCCGCCAGCCCCTGGATCCGTTCCATGCCCAGATGGATGCCGAACTTGCCCATGCTTTCTACATATGCGACTGCGGCTGTATAGTCCATAGGTCTGCTCCTTTCCCTTTTACAGGCTGCGCAGGGTCGTGATCCGTTCTTTCAGGCCAGCGATCCGCGCCAGGATCTCTGTTTGCTTGGTCTTTTCCTTTTCTACCACTTCCGCAGGAGCCTTGGCCAGGAAGTTCTGGTTGCTCAGCTTCCCGGCAGCCCGTTTGGCTTCCTTTTCCGCCCCGTCCAATTCCTTCTGGAGACGGGCCAGTTCCTTCTCTACGTCAATCAGGCCCTTCAGGGGCAGATATACTTTAGCGCCATTGACCACAGCCGCCATGGCGTTTTCCGGAGCTGCATCTTCCATGCCGCCTAAAGTCAGGGCATCCACCGTGCCCAGCTGCCGGATATAATCTCCATTAGCCGCAAAGACCGCTTTCAGCTCTTCTTCCACCAATACCGTTGCCGGTGCCTTATGGCCAGGAGCGGCATTCACTTCCGCCCGCATATTCCGGATCGCCTTGATCACGTCCATGACGGCAGTCATCTGTTTTTCCACCGTATCATCGATCAGGTTTCCGTCTGCCACCGGCCAGGGAGCGATCATGATGCTCTGGCCTTCATGGGGCAGGTGCTGCCAGATTTCTTCCGTAATGAAAGGCATGTAGGGATGGAGCAGTTTCATGGCATCTCCCAGCACCCGGCACAGCACCGTCTGGGCCGTAGCCCGTGCCGCGGCGTTTTCCCGGTCGTACAGACGGGGTTTGGCCAGTTCGATGTACCAGTCGCACACTTCACCCCAGATGAAGTCGTAGATCAGCCGTCCGGCTTCGCCCAATTCGAATTTTTCCAGATAACTGGATACATCCTGGATGGTGTGCTGGAGCCGGGACAAGATCCATTTGTCCGCCAGGGTGAGCGGTGCTTTTTCTGCATCCTTGTCATAGCCATCCAGGTTCATGAGAGCGAACCGGGATGCGTTCCAGATCTTATTGGCAAAATTCCGGGTGCTTTCGATCCGGTTCCAGTAGAACCGCATGTCGTTGCCCGGGGTATTGCCGGTGATCAGCATGAAGCGCAGGGTATCCGCCCCGTACTTGTTCACCACTTCCAGAGGATCGATCCCGTTACCCAGGGATTTACTCATCTTCCGGCCCTGTTCATCCCGGACCAGGCCATGGATGAACACGTGCTTGAAGGGTTCCTTGCCCATGAATTCCTCACCCATGGTGATCATCCGGGCCACCCAGAAGAAGATGATATCATAGCCAGTGACCAGCACGCTGGTAGGATACCACTGTTCCAACTCTTCTGTCTTGTCCGGCCAGCCGAAGGTGGAGAATGGCCACAGGCCGGAGCTGAACCAGGTATCCAGGGCATCTTCATCCTGATGGATGTGCTTACTACCGCATTTGGGGCATTCCGTCAGATCCGTCCGAGAAGCGGCCACTTCTCCGCAGTCGTCGCAATACCAGACTGGGATCCGATGGCCCCACCAGATCTGCCGGGAAATGCACCAGTCATGGATGTTTTCCATCCACTGGAGATAGGTCTTGGTGAACCGGCTGGGCACGAATTCTGTGTTACCTTCGGTGACGCATTTGATGGCGGCTTCCGCCAGGGGTTTCATCTTCACGAACCACTGGGTGGAGACCATGGGTTCCACCACATGATGGCAGCGCTGGCAATGGCCTACCGAGTGGGGTGCGTCTTCGATCTTCACCAGGAGTCCCAGGTCTTTCAGGTCTTGGACGATATGCTTCCGGCATTCGTACCGGTCTTCCCCTTCATATTTGCCGGCTTCTTTGGTCATTTTCCCGTCCAGGCCGATGACCACGATTTTTTCCAGATTGTGCCGTTCACCCACTTCATAGTCGTTAGGGTCATGGGCCGGGGTGATCTTCACGGCACCCGTACCGAATTCCAGGTCCACATATTCATCGGCGATGATGGGGATTTCCCGGTTGGTGGTGGGCAGGGCGATTTTCTTCCCTACCAGCTTTCCATACCGTTCATCCTTGGGGTTCACAGCTACGGCTGTATCTCCGGGGATGGTTTCCGGACGGCTGGTAGCAATGGTCAGGTATTGGTCCTTTTCTCCCACGATGGGGTATTTGATGTACCACAGGGCACCGGAATCATCCTGGTGTTCCACTTCCACATCAGAAAGGGCCGTGCGACAGTTGACGCACCAGTTGATCATCCGGGTCCCTTTGTAGATCAAGCCTTTTTCATAGAGGCTCACAAAAGCTTCCCGGACAGCCCGGCTCAGTCCCTCATCCATGGTAAACCGCTGCCGGTCCCAATCGCAGGAGATCCCCAGGGATTTCAGCTGAGTGACGATTTCGTCCCCATAGGCTTCCTTCCATTTCCACACCCGTTTCACGAATTCTTCCCGGCCCAGGTCATAGCGGGTCAGTCCTTCTTTTTTCTTCAGTTCCTCTTCCACTTTGATCTGGGTGGCCAGACCGGCATGGTCATAACCGGGGAGCCAGCAGGTATTGTCCCCCATCATCCGGTGCCAGCGCACCAGGATGTCCTGAAGGGTATTGTCCAGGGCATGGCCCATGTGGAGCTTGCCGGTGATGTTGGGAGGCGGGATCACTACACTGAAAGGTTGCCGGCTCTTGTCCACTGGCTGATGGAAAAAGCCCTGTTCCATCCAATATGCATACCATTTCTTTTCCACGGCGGCCGGATCATAGACCTTGGGGATGTTGTTTTCTTCTGCCATAAATCTGCCTCCTTAAAAAAATAAACCCGTCCTGCTGTATAGGACGAGTTGTTCGCGGTACCACCTACATTCTCAATTGCTTGAGCACCTTAAAGGCGTAACGTGCCCAAACGGATACGGCTCTTCACCGTACCGGCTCCCGGATGACTTCCAGCGCATTGCCCGGATGCTTCCACCAACCGCATCCTCTCTGCCGGTGCAAGGGGCGCTGTACTCCTTCCCTTCATAGCCTTTGACTGTATGGTTGTATGGAGTCATTGTAACAAGGGGAGATTTTTTTGTCAATGGGAAATGGAAGAGGTCAGACCGGCCCTGACAGGCCTTTCAGAAGTCAGACTTCAGCTTGCCTGCAATAAACAGTTCGGACCTGCCTCTAATTCGAACAAAGCTGACGTCCGATGTCTCCAGGCCCCTTGGGGCCGTATCTGACCGTCTTTACAAACTCTCGATCTGCCGGCACAGCATCTTGCCCACGCTGTCGGCCATTTTGTCCAGGTCCCGGACTTCCACGCAGTCCTCCCCGAAGATCTTCCGGGCATCCTTCATGATGTGTTGGTTCTCTCCATTGATGAGGCCGATGATCCGGATCCCTTCCCGGCGGAGGCTGGCCGCTTCGTCCGCGGTGTTAGCCACGGCTTTTTCATCCCGGTATTCTGATGAGCTGAACAGTCCGTCCCCCACCAGAGGCTTGTCATCATTGGGTTCCGCATCGGTAAGCATGATGAGGATCTTCTTTGTCTGGGTGAAATCCCCCATCAGCTGCCGAGCCCCTCGGAGAGCCAATCCATCCCGGTTCCAGCCAGTTGCCACATAGTTGAAGAGGCTGGTGCACCGCTTCTTGTCGGCGTAATCCTTGAACAGGGTCAGCACCGTATAATTCCGCAGGGTGCAGAAGGAATATACCTGGTAAGGGATCCCGCATTGTCTTAGGCTTTCGGCGATCACATAGGCCTGGGAGGCGATCACCTGCTGGTATTCTCCCCGGGAAGCCGAGGCATCCAGCATCAGGTCCACCGTGAAATCCGGGCTGGAAACCGTTTCCCGTTCAAAGAACACCCGGCTGTCGTTTACCTTCAAGGCCCGCCACACCAGGCCCGGCACCAGCTCTCCTTCCTTGGCCGGCACCGGCAGCCGGGTCTGGGCCATCCGCATGACACTCCGCAGCTGATGGGTCAGCCGGGCGATGCTCTTCCGGCACTGTTCCCCATGGTCCTTGTAGTAGGCCAGGTTCTTCACCCGCTGGGCATGGGCTCCCTGGAGCCAGCGGGAAGCTTCCCCTGTGGCTCCTTTGCTCCCCAGCCGGCCTCGGGTAAAGTGCAGATGGCAGCCCCGATGGGGCCCGTTGCACCAGGCCTGGTCGATATCCAGCATTTTCCGGGGCGGATAGATGCTGGCCCCGAAACAGTCGATGATGTACTGGTAGTTTTCAGCCGCTGTCTGGCCGGTGATGAAAGCCATCAGCCCGTTATGGGCCTTTTTCCCGGCCAGGATATCCAGGGCCTGCTTCTTGGAATACAGGAAGTTGAACACGCTTTCCTGCTTCCGGAACACATGGGGCAGGAGCCAGTCTAGGAAATCTCCCAGCCCTTTGCTGATGATCACTTTTTCCAGGCTTTCCCGGACCAGGAAATGGGAGACGAAATACTTCTTGGTGAGTTTCCGGAAATGATCGCACAGCTGCTGGGTATCCCAGGAAGGATCGAAGCACAGGTTGGCATAGAGCCCCTTGGCCCAGGGGTCGTGGAGATCCAGCCCTTCCCCCAATACTTCATGCCAGCGAGCCGCCTGCATCTCATGGGCCACTCCCGTCTTATCCAGTTTGGTACCGTCGAAATAGGCCCGGGCATGCTGCTTCCGCAAATACGGCAGCACCGGCCGTACCGGAGCCTCTTTGGCATAGGTGGCATATTCCAGCCCCAGCCAGAACAGGTCGGTAAAAGTATCCCGGAGGGCGCTGTCTGCCATCTCTTCGAACATCTGGTGGATCAATTTCACATCATAATATTTCCGGGTAAAGCCTACCACCGCATTCAGGTACAGATCCGGGGTGCCGCTTTCCGTATAAGCCAGGAAATCCGGATCGAAATGGTAATCCCAGGATACATCCCATACGATATTCAAAGCCCGGCGGCGTTTGGCATCGTACTTCAGTTTCGCCATGATCCATCATCCCTCGAAGATTTTTTCTTTGGTGTAATTGCCGGGGATATGGAGATTGATCACGTCCCGGATCAGCCCCGGTTCGTATTCGTCAAAGGATTTGTTCACGATTCCCAGATCCAGGGCCTTGTGGGCTTCCAGCCCAGCTTCCATCAGATGGATGGCATCCAGCATCCCCCGCAGGTCCAGGGCTTTTTCGGAAATTTCGCTTTCCTGGCATTTCTTTTCCAGGTCCTTGAAGATCTGGCAGAAAGCCTTCAGTGCATTTTTCCGGATGGCAGGGAATTCGTTCCGAAGCAGCCGTTCCAGGGATTCCAGGGAAATAGTCGGCAGCTGGATCACCGCAAACCGAGAGGCCAGGGCTTCGTTCAGTTCCCGGGTACCGGAGTAACCATAGTTCATGGTAGCAATGAACCGGCAGGCTTTGTCCGCATGGAGCAGATCATAGCCGGGGATATCCACCGTATGCCGGAAATCCAGCAGAGAATGGAGCACGGCCATGGCTTCGTTCCGGGCCATGTTGATTTCATCGAAGACTCCGAAGCCCCCTTTGACTGCACACTGGTACACAGGTCCCGGCCGGAATTCTACTTCTCCGTTTTTGAAGGTATCCGTGCCCAGCATCCCGGTCGCATCCATATTGATATGGAAAGAGACATTCCACATGGGCCGGCCGAATGCTGCCGCAAGATTCTCGGCCAGCACGTTCTTGCCCGTGGCTTTCGGCCCTGCCAGCAGCAGGTTCTGCCCACACAGCAAAGCCGCAATGGCTTCTTCCCAGATGTCCTTCCCATAATAATGGAAATGGGGCACAGGGATACGGGACTGCAGTTCCGGCAGCGCCGGGAACTCCTTCCGATAATTTTCCACGCCCTGGATCAAATCCGGGTTGATTTTCTCTTCCTTTAAAAAGCTCAGCATGACAGCGGCTCCCCTCGATTAACAATTCATTGAATCATCCCTTATTATAGCACAAAAGGGGTGTGCTGCACGTGCTGTGCAACACACCCCTTTTCGGGAAGTCTGGAGACTAGCCGCTGTGTGCTTCCCGCTCCTTCACTCCGGTACCGCTCCGAACCGGTTGGCCCCGTTTGTCCCTTTTTTGATCAACAGATAAATATACGTGGCCAGATTCAGGATGGGGACCAGGATCAGCAGCACCCACCAGCCGCTTTTGTCCATATCGTGGAACCGGCGGGCCAGCAGGGAAAGTCCGCACAGGAACATGACAAAATACGTCAACAGCCACAGACCCATCAGGGCAATAGCCCCCACTCCACTCTCAAACAGGGTAAAGAGGAAGACACATCCTAGCAGGAAGAAAGTCAGGCAGCTGGTCCCTCCAAGGAGCAGAGCTCCCCGCAGGGCCAATTCCACCCGTCCCAGCCGGCCATGGAAATTCAGGTACAGATCCAGGAGCGAGCTCCAATCCCGAGGGATCTGCCGGGCAAAAAAATGCCGTTCCATCCACTGGTAGGGAGAAATCTTAGCTTCTTTCATTTCTGGCATTCCAACATTCAAATCCATACAGCCTCCTTACCCTCAGCTTTTCCTATATTTTCAGTCGAAAGATATTATATCCATTTTTGCCGAGAAAAGAAAGAGGCCAGGACACAAAAAATACGCATTTTATTGGCAAAAAGAGCATCGCTCATAAAATGCGCATCATTTCTATTTTCCGTTGGGGGCCGGTTCTTCAGAAATCAAGATTCCCGCTTCTTGCAGGCTTTGCCGGATGGCTTCCAGTTCATCCTGGGAATCAGCCGCTACCGTCAGCGTATGGATCCCTTTAGACAGGGTAGCGATCAAGGGGATATTGTAGGTCCGGAAATTTTCCAGATACTGCTTCACATCCCGCCGGTTCTTCAGATTCAGGAACGCCTGGATTGGTCCGCAGAAATCCGGCAGTAGGGTGATACTAACAATCATCCCCCCATTGTCCACCACAATGTTCATCTCTTCCATGACTCCATCCGTATCCATGGCTTTGTACCGGCATTCAAAATCCATGGTCAGGCTCCGTCCGTTGATCTGGTAGCCTCTCCGGGTGGAAACAATGGCCGTCCCAGCACTCCGCAGGAGAGCCATATCCAATACAATGACCTGGCGGGAAACATCCAGATCCTTGGCCAGCTGATCTCCCGTCACCGGGCTCCTGCTGTTCCGCAGGATTTCCAGTATTTTCTTTCTTCGTTCTTGATTCTTCATGATACCCCTCCCATACAGATTCTTCTTTTGGATTCCCTGTATCCATCTCTTTCTATCCTTGGCAGGGCAGTATAGTCCAAAGTTTTTCAGCTGTATTTTATCATATTTGGTTATGAATGTCTAAATTAAATTCATGATGAATCGTTCTGTATGCTCACTGCCGAAGGACTGTCAATACAGTAGTATGTTTCCGAATCATGAAGATTAGATGAAAATTAGACGAAGAAGCAGGAAAAGTTATCCCTTGCCCTGCAAAGTTGCAGTCTAGAGCACCATTTTTCCTGATCCCCTTCTGTACAGGATTGAAAAATCAATAAAAATATTTTATATTATTTTTTCAGCATCTTCTTGACAAAATGTTGTGCAATCTGGAAAAGGGCAAACAAAAAGAAAAGGTGAAATAATAGTCCCTTGAACATAAGTTTGGAAGAATCAGATATAATCCCGTCAATATGTTGAAATTCGAAGCCAATGCCAACAAGTATTCCTGGGTCTGGAAAAAAAGGACGGAGAAAAGGAACCTTGCAATCTAGGCAGAAGCTATTTTCGGAGTAATGAAGAACGACCGGGAGTATGACCGGATTGTCCGAAGAGGTATGGATTCAATGAAAAAAGAAAGCTGTGAAGAAATGGTTTCTCATTTCTTCACAGCTCCAGTCCTCTTTTCCTTACCCCAGCAAATCCTCCACTTCTTTGGTTTTCAATACCCGGCCGGTGGATACCACCCGGCCATCGATAACCAGTGCCGGGGTGCTCATAATACCCTTGCCAGCAATGACGGCAAAATCCGTAATATATTGGATTTCCGCCGTTTTCCCCGTATGGGCCACCGCTTCCTTGACATTTTCCAGCAGCGTTTCACATTTGCTGCATCCTCCGCCCATGACTTGAATAACCATGTTTTCTCATCCTTTCTTATTGCTTTCTATCTTCCGCTTTCATCCATGCAGCTACAGGCTCTCCCTTTTCGGCAGGTCAGCGTTCCTATATAATTCCTGAATGCCGTGAGGGTTTCACAGTTCAGGGAATAATAGGTATTCTTCCATTCCTTCCGGCTGCAGATCAACCCACATTCTGCCAGTACCTTCATATGGTGGGACAGGGTAGGCTGGGTAATGTTAAAATACTCCAGCAGTTTGCAGCCACACAGTTCCCCCTGGGTCAGCAGCTCCACGATCCGGATCCGGTTGGAATCCCCCAGGGCCTTGCAGATCACTGCCGCGTCCATTGCATTCATGTCTTCACCTCCTTACAGCAGCCAGGCCTGGAACAGATTGAATCCATATCCTACGGCAATGATCCCCGCCGTACAGATGGCCACAAACGTCCGCAACAGTTTGGGTTTCACCGCCTTGCCCAGCATGATCATGGAGGGCAGGCTCAGGGTGGTCACCGCCATCATGAAGCTCAGTACTGTCCCCAGCTGGGCTCCTTTTCCCAGCAATGCCTCCGCCACCGGTATGGTGCCGAAAATGTCCGCATACATGGGTACCCCCACCAGTGTGGCCAGCACCACTCCAAAGGAGTTCCGACTCCCAAGTACAGCCGTTACCAGATGTTCCGGAACCCATTCATGGATCACTGCCCCGATGCCCACCCCCAGGAGAATATAGGGAAAGACTTTCCGGAAGGTGTTTTCCACCTGCTCCCGGGCAAAAGCGGTCCGCTGCCCGACCGTCAGCTGTTCCGGAGCCAGGCTGGTTTCTATCCGGGCCTGCCGAATGAAATCCGCCACCTGATCCTCCATATGGAGATGTTCGATCAGAGTCCCGCCGGCCACGGCAATCACCAGTCCCATCACCACATAGGCCAGGGCGATTTTATAACCGAATACTCCCATCAGCAGTACCAGGCTCCCCAGATCTACCATGGGAGAAGAAATCAGGAAAGAAAAGGTAACCCCCTGGGACAAGCCGGCGCTGGTAAATCCCATGAAAAGGGGAATGGAGGAGCAGGAGCAGAACGGTGTCACCGTTCCCAGAAGGGCCCCGATCAGATTGGCCCCCAACCCATGGAATCGGCCCAGGATCTGTCGGCTCCGTTCCGGCGGGAAGTAGCTCTGGATATAGGAGACACAGAAAATCAGTACTACCAGCAACACAGAGATCTTGATCACATCGTACAGGAAAAACTGCACACTGCCCCCCAGCCGAGAACCCAGATCCATCCCTGCCGCCCCAAGACCGACCCCAATCAGATGGTTCAGCCACTGCATTCCCAGGATTTCATTTTGTATGAATGTCCACATTTGTTTCCGCCTCCATCGTATTGACTGTCATCTATCTGATATCAGTATAGCATAATATAGATGATTGTCAATATAAAAAAAATAAAAAAGAAGCTGTGGAAAATGATTTCTCATTTTCTCACAGCTTCTGCTGTTCCAAGTGGTGACCCTGGAGTGATTCGAACACTCGACACACGGCTTAGAAGGCCGTTGCTCTATCCAGCTGAGCTACAGGGCCAAATAAAATGGAGCGGGTGATGGGAATCGAACCCACGTAACTAGCTTGGAAGGCTAGGGCTCTACCATTGAGCTACACCCGCATTATTATTGGTCGGAGCGACAGGATTTGAACCTACGACCCCCTGCTCCCAAGGCAGGTGCTCTACCAAACTGAGCTACGCCCCGTCGCACTGCAATATCATTGATATGTAAAAATTTTGCAACAATAGTGGTGGGCGCTAA
This sequence comes from Acidaminococcus nyctereutis, assembly GCF_052216985.1. Classification (NCBI taxonomy): domain Bacteria; kingdom Bacillati; phylum Bacillota; class Negativicutes; order Acidaminococcales; family Acidaminococcaceae; genus Acidaminococcus; species Acidaminococcus nyctereutis. Next base: position 85,748 of record NZ_JBQOUY010000004.1, on the reverse strand, counting down.
CAGGATCGAACTGCTGACATTCTGCTTGTAAGGCAGACGCTCTCCCAGCTGAGCTAAGCGCCCGAAAAAAATGTGGTGACCGGAGGGGGAATCGAACCCCCGATACCGCCGTGAAAGGGCGGTGTCTTAACCGCTTGACCATCCGGCCACATGGCTCCCCGAGTAAGACTCGAACTTACAACAACTCGATTAACAGTCGAGTGCTCTACCATTGAGCTATCGGGGAATTTAGACGCTTATGCGTTGCGAGGATTATTATATTAAATATGGTACAAAATGTCAACAGGATTCCTAAAATTTTTTCAAGAAAATTTTAGATACCTCTCCTCACACTAAAGAAAGAAGTCAGAACGGCCTTTACAGGACTTTCAGAGATCAGACGTCAGCTTGTTTGCGATGAGCCGGAAGCCCTCCTATTTCTTTCCCTGCACACAAGAAGGCCCCAATGCACGAAAGAAAAGATTTGGTCCGTGCGGCATTCCCCCGATTTTTTCCAGGCACACGAGATGGGTCCAGATGCGCGAAAGCGGGGATTTTCGAATGTGGCATAGTACTAAATGGTACATGTCGCTTTCGAAAATCCCCGCTGACAAAGCAGCTGGATCCATATCGTGCGCCTGGGTTATGCGATAGAAGTAATGGTAGCCTCAGCCCTGCTCCGCCACCCTTGCCTCCGCTACTTTCCTCTGCTCCGCTCCTTCCAGGAGCAGTTCCACACATTCCAGGACCGTCTGGGTCATGTTCACTTCCCAGAACTGTCCAGCTTCAGTAAGATGATACAGATATCCATTGTGCTTCCAGAGCCCATACTCTTCCCATAGGTCACCCAGCCACTGGAGGCCGGAAAGACGGCTGTCCATACGGGCCAAGTCTTCCAGATCCAAACGGCACTGGTTCAGCTGAGCCTGGATCCGGTCAGCGATCCGGGCATAAGGAGATTCCTGCTGGAGGAACATAAGGGGTTTCTGGCCAGCGGATACCATTTTTTCGTACATGGGCAGGGCCCGGTGGAGCATGGTAGAAACACCGTCCACATGGCCTCCAGCCCCGCAGCCGAAGGGGAACAGATGGACTCCGCCCCGGGCCAGGGTGTTATACAGGCTCCGTTCTCGGTTGTTCCGGGCCCAGTGACAGAAGCTGAGCCGTTTCCAGCCCTGGGCATCCAGGTAGCCTTTCCCCCAAGCAAAGAGAGCCGTCTGCTGCTGGGTAGTAGCCGCCGGTGACAATCTGCCCTTTTGGATGGAAAGGGCCAGGTCGCTTTTCTCGAACACATCCAGCTGGTACAGGTCCGCTCCATCCACACCGGACTGGACCAGCAATTCCACATCTTTTTTCCAGATTTCCGTTGTCTGATCCGGCAGCCCGTACATCAGATCGATGACCACGGCACACTGGTTCCAGGCAGAAAGAGCCCGGAGTCTTTCCAGCACAGTATCCTGGTCATCGATCCGGCCCACCTGCTGGCGGACTTTGGTATCGAAGGACTGGACCCCCAAGGACATTCGATTGACCCCTTCCACAAACCACACTTCCATCTTTTCTGGTACCAGGTCATGGATCCGACCTTCCAGGGTCAGTTCACAGTCATTGGCCAAGGGCAGGCACCGGCGTATGGCGGAAAGGAGCTTCCGGGCATTTTCCGGGGTCAGAGAAGTAGGCGTACCGCCGCCGATGAACACCGCCTGGATGGGGGCCGCCTGGAGCCGAGGCTGCCCAGCATCCTGTTCCAATTCCCGGATCAAGAGGTCCACATAGCGGTCTTCGGCTTCCTGGCTGGTTCCATTCTGGAAAAATCCGCAGTACAGGCATTTGGTCTTGCAGAAGGGAATATGGAAATAGGCCATTTGGGTAGGCCGGCCCTGGGGTGCTCCCTGGAGAGTCTTCTGCCATACACCCTGGGCCAGGGGCGGCGGGATCATTTTCCCCTTCATTCCCGCATGGATCACTCGCTTTCGGTCAAAAGCCAGAGCCAGAGGATCCGGGCTTTTCCGTCCGAACTGGAGCACCTGCTCTTCTGGAGACAGTTGTAAAAAATACGTTTCCAGATCCATGGCTCACCCGTTCCCTTCCAGCTTTCCCAGCACGCTTCTGGCGAAAGTGGCCGCCGCTTCTAAGTCCTGGGCATCGGGATGGGTGGCAGCCGCTTTGTGCCTGGCTTCGCTCTGGGGATTGCGGCCATGGAGGCTTTCCGGCGGGAAGCGTTTGTACATGGCTTCGATGAGCTGGGGATCCACCTTCCCCTGACAGATGAAGCAGTCCACCGGCTCCACTCCCTCCGGCAGCAGAGCGGCTCCGTTTTCCAGAGATTTCCGGGCATGATCGCTGTGAGGATTGGCTCCTAAGGTTGCAAAGAGAGCCACATGGGGGTTGTGGAGCCTAGGCAGGACTTTCTGAGCCGCTGCATCAGCAGTTCCTTTATCCACCCAGTACCCTAGGAATACGCAGTCATAGGCAGCCAAGTCATCCGGCAGGTCCCGGTTCAGATCCAGGCAGGGTGTCCCTTCTGACAGGGCGGAAGCAATGGCTTCTGCCACCTTGCGGGTATTGCCGGTACGGCTGGAATACAGTACGATGGTTTTCATGGGCTTCCTCCTTAGAATTTCCATTCAACGCCGGCTCTCCAAACACGGCCGTCGGTCCAGATGCTGTCGCTGCTGTCGAATTTCTTGTTGAACAGGTTGTCGATGCCGGCATACAGGGACATCTTCCCGATATCCTTTGTGACAACGAAGTTGGTCAGGCTGTAAGAATAAGATTTGTCGTTGGCACTGGTCAGATAGTTCTGGTACCACTGGTTATAGAGAGTGGCCGTCCAGGGATCCTTTTTGGCATCGGTCCAAGACAGTTCCACAGTGCCGGTATTAAGAGCCCGTCCCGTGAGCCGCTTGTTGGTGTTCCCATCCCTGGCATCCAGGTAGGTGTAATTGGCCCGAGCGCTCCAGTGTTTGTCGAATTTGTACTTGGTTTCCGCTTCCACCCCGTTGAAAGTGGCTTTGTCCACATTCCGATACCGGTAGAGGAAAGTCATGGCACCGCCGCTGAAGCTCCGGGATACGCTTTCCGAATCGATCAGGTTGGAGATTTTATTGTGGAAATAGGTGAGTTTTCCCGTGGCTTTTCCCTTTTCTCCTTCCAGGCTGATATCGAAGTTGGTGGATTTTTCCGGCTGCAGGTCCGGATTTCCTTCCACGATCACCCGCATAGAGGCAATGGGGGAATGGATCATCTGGGAATACAGTTCGAAGATGGTAGGAGCCCGGAAAGCTTTACCATAATTGATTTTCAGACGGCTGGCCTTGCTGAAGCTATAGGTGAGCCCGGCTCGGGGAGACCATTCGCTGCCGAAACTGTCATGATGGTCGAACCGCACAGACGGGATGAACATCAATTTATCCCCCAGCTTCATCTCATCTTCCACATAGAAAGCATAGGAATTCTGACTGGCTGAGCCATAAGGACTGCTCATGCCCAGATAATACTCCGTCCTTGTACCGCCCCCCGGATTGGCAAAGCGGGTCCCCCCGGCTTTCTGGTTCTTCACTTCCATACCGTAGGTCAGGGTGTTATTCTTATCCATCTTATAGGTGTTCTTGGCTTCGTTGACCCAGGTGGAATACCGGGCATGGTTGAAGTCGTTCCACGCCTTCACGGTCCGGGTCCGGCCCACTTTCCCCAGCCGGCTGTAATAGGACTGGACTTCCCAGTCGTTTTTCCGGTCGAAGCCGTAATATTTCACATGATAGTCGGAGCGGTTGTTGTCGTAATAGCTGGTGGTGGTCCCTGCGGTAGTGCTGGCAGACAGGCTGGTGAGCTGTTCCTTCATAAAGCCGGCTCCAAAATCCAGGCCGCTGTGGTCATTGAACCGATAATTGCCGTTCACGGAAAAATTCCGCCGGGGACCGTACATATTGGTGCTTCCCTTGTTTTCTTCTTTCCGTACCCGGGTCAGATTGAAATCGAAATCCATGTTCAGCTTCCCCATATCCCCGGTGGAAACGCCCCCGTATACGGAAGATTCCAGGCTGCCGGTGCGGGTGCCGGCATAGCCGCCCTGTTTCCGGTTCTTTTTGGTGATGATGTTGATCACCCCGCCGGTGGCATCACTGCCCCAGACAGCGGACCCGGAGCCTCGGAGGATTTCGATCCGGTCGATCTGGTTCACATTGATCCGGTCCAGCTCATACGCATTCATAGTGCTGGCGGAGTCTTCTCCGGCAATCCGGCGGCCGTCCACCAGGATCAGTGTTTCTGTGGTGCCCATGCCCCGGACGCTGACATTGTTCCCCACCATGGAGGTTCCGTTCCGGGATACGTCGATGCCCGTAGCATTCTTGATGGCATCCCGGACATTGTAGGCCCCTTTCTTCTTCATTTCATCTCCCCTGATGACCTGGACAGCCATGGGGACTTTCTTTTCTTCCAGCTTGCTCCGGGTGGCGGTGACCACTGTCTCTCCCAGTTCCAGGTTCTCCATCGCATCCCCTGATGCTTCCGCAGCACTGCACAACTGGGCTCCGCCCAGTACGGCTGCCAGGCTTACCGCCAGCAGGATCCTTCTCTTCAACCATGCTTGATCCATCGTAACGCTCCTTTACACTTTATTTTGCAAGTCATTCCTTTCCGCATTCCACAGATTCCCCCTGGGAGACCGGTCCGCCCAAAGGCCGCGTCCAGTCTCCCTGTTTCAGTTCAACCGGAAGGTAAACGTTTTCGTGGCATAGCACCGGACCGGGTACCCTTCCTTATACGCCGGTTCGAACTGATATCCATAAGCCGCATCCAGAGCCGCCTGATCCATCTGGCCATAGCCGGATCCAGAAATCACCGAAGCACTTTCCACGGTGCCGTCCTTGCCTACGATCATCCGGACCCGGACGGAGCCCTGGATGCCGTGATTCTGCAGGGCTGAAGGATATTCCGGATCCGGTCCCCCTAGGAAACTAGCGGATACGTCGGACTGGACCGCTTCCGTATCAAAGCCAGGCCCGTCACCTCCTGCCGGTCCCGGAGGTTCTCCCGGACTTCCTGCCGGATTGCCCCCATTGGGAACTCCGTCCGGACTCCCCCCCTCCGGATCCCCCTGGGCAGCCGTCCCGGGCCGGGCTGCCGCTCCAGCTGCTGCCGAGCTGACAGAGGAGGCCGCTGCCGTAGGACGGTCCTCTGCCACCTGTCCATCGGGGATCACATCCTGAGGGACTGGCTGCATCACCGGTGCGGGAGCACCTTCCTGGGGGGCTGTCTGCTGGGCTGCAGCAGATACTGGAGGATTCCCGTTCCCCAGATGGGCTCCCGGCACTTCCCCATAGCCGTGATAGGGACTGCCGGAAACGATTTCCACCGTGTAGATCGGATCCTGGACCTGCTGCTTCTGGTAAGCCTGGTAGCCGGCAGCTCCCACCAGCAGGAAGAAAATCAAATGGGCTCCCAGGGACACCAGCAGTCCTTTGCTGCTGTCACAGATTTCCATGGGTATCCGCCTTCTCTGCCGCCAGCCCCACCCGGACGATCCCGGCTGCTTTGCAGTCGTCCAGCAGGCTCAGGATGGTCTGATAGGCAGCTCTGCCATCCCCATAGATGACCAGAGAAAACTGAGGATCTTTGGCAGCCGCCTGTTTGGCCTGGGCCAGCAGCGCCTCCCGGGTAATGGGCTTTGTCCCCAGGTACAGGCTTCCATCTTCCCGGACCGCCACATTGAACCGGCTTTCCTGCTGGGTCTGCGCCTGGGTGGCAGCCGGCAGTTGCACCGGAACGGTCTGTACTTCGCTCATGTTCATGGTGGTGACGATGAAAAACACCAGCAGCAGGAAGCTCATATCGATCATGGGGCTGATCATGATCCCGATTTCATTCTTTTTCCGGTTCTTCAGCTTGATCATGCCCGCCTCCGTTCCGGATGGCAGCACACGCTGCAGGTTTCCTTTTTCCGTACGGCTTCCAAGAGGGTATTGCCCATTTCTTCGATGTTCAAGGTGATGAGCTTCATCCGCCGCTCAAAGTAGCCGTGGAATACCACTGCCACGATGGAAATACACAAACCGAACACAGTGGTGATCAAGGCTTCGGCCAACCCGGATGTGACCCCCATGGGGTTGGTCATCCGCTGTGTGATGTGGTTGAATGCCCCCATCATCCCGGTCACCGTCCCCAAAAGCCCCAGGACCGGTGCCAAAGTGACGATGATATTCAGATAGGGCAGGTGGTTCTTGAATTTGTCCAGGGCCCGTTCTGCCCGATAGCTGATGAAGTTCTCCAGATATTCATAGTTATCATGGCGTTCCATGACGATGGTGGCCAGCTTGGCGATTTCTCCCTGGGTCCGGTCCGCCAGTTCCTTGGCCTGGTTCCAGTCGTTGTTTTCCACACACTGGCAGAACTGTTTGGTAAAATGCCGTCCGCTTTCCGCCTTCCGGAAGAACAGCATCCGTTCCACCCCAATGGCCAGGACAGCAATGGAACAGACAAGGAGAGGCCACATGACCCATCCTCCTTTGATGAAATAATCCACGCCTGCAGTCAAGATGTTCATTTTCCTTCCCTCTTTCCAGCCGTTGGTATCCCGGCTTCTTTCTTCCATAATGCATAATAAAGGCCCTGACGCTGCAGCAGTTCTGCTGGAGGGCCTTTTTCCACGATCCGTCCCTGGTCCAGGACCAGGATGGTATCGGCCTGGCTCACTGTGCTGAGCCGATGGGCCACCATCAAGGTAGTCCTGCCCCGGGCCAGTTTTTCCAGTTCCCCTTGGATCTGCCGTTCGGTGATATTGTCCAAGGCGGAAGTAGCTTCATCCAGCACCACAATGGGAGCATCCTTCAGGAAAGCCCGGGCCAGAGCCAGACGCTGACGCTGGCCTCCCGAAAGCCGCACACCTCGTTCCCCGATTTCCGTGGCAAAGGCAGCAGGGAGATCTTGGATGAAATCCAGGGCCCGGGCCGCTTCTGCCGCTTCCCCAATGGCCTCTGCCGGTTTGCTGAAATCACCGTAAGCGATGTTGTGCCGGATGGAATCGGAAAACAGGAACACGTCCTGGGAAACCAGTCCAATCTGCTTTCTCAGGCTTTCCCGGCTGTACTGGCGGATATCCAATCCGTCCACCAGGATGCAGCCTTCCGTAGGTTCATAGAATCGGAGGATCAGGCTCACCAGAGTGGTCTTGCCGGCACCGGTGGCCCCTACAAAAGCCGCCTTCGTCCCCGGTTCCAGGATGAAGGAGATGTGCCGGAGGATAGGCCTTCCTCCCGGGTATTGGAAGGACACATCCCGGAACTCGATCCGGCCCCGGAGGGGCGGCAGCCCAGGAAGATTCCCCCCGCTTTCCTCTGGTTCTTCCAGGAGCCCATAAAACCGCCGGAACCCAGCCATGCTTTTCTGGTAGGTTTCCACGAACAGGGTCAGTTTCATCACTGGTTTCAGGAACACCCCCACATAGAGGAAAAAAGCCACCAGATCCCCCAGATCCATGGCTCCCTGACGGATGCGCCAGGCCCCTAGGAGAAGGATCAGCAGGTTGATGGAATTGGTGAAGAGATTGATGCTGGCATTGAAATAAGCCCGGATCTGGAAAGATTTCCGTCTGGCCTGGAAGTATTTTCCTGCAGCCCGGGCAAAAGAACGCCGGTTGTGGGTTTCCGCCGTGAAGGCCTTCACCATCCGGATGCCGTTGAGGTTTTCTTCTCCCAGAGCGGAAAGCCGTCCATACTCTTGCCGCACCGCCTGGAAACTGTCCCGGAGCTTCAGGTTGATCCATGCAGTATGGATGGTCTTGGCGCCCATCAGAAGGACAACAGCGCTTCCCAGGTAAGGGTCCAAGGTCACTAGCAGGAAAGCCGTGCCCGTCAGGCTGAAGCAGCAGACCAGCAGATCATTGGGGATCCGAGACGCCAGTTCCCCCGCTTCCGCCACATCCCCAGTAAGGGTGGCCAGCAACTGTCCGGTATGGGCATGGTCGAAAAAAGCAAAAGGCAGCTTCTGGAGATGGGCAAAAAGATCTTTCCGCATATCATTCTCCATACCTGCGCTCAGGATCCCACTTCCCCAAGAAACGGCAAAGAGCAATAGGAAATTCAGGCAGTAAGCCATGCCCAGCCAGAAGCACCAGCGGAGGATCCGGTTCCATTCCCCACTGGGCAGTTCCGTCTGCAGGATATGCCGCACGCCCCAGGGAAACAGCAGTTCCAGCAGAGCTCCCAGGATAGCTCCCAAGGCGAGCAGCCCTGTCAGCATCCGATATCTGCGGTAATAGGACAAAAAACAGCGAAGCATCAGCTGATCTCCCCATAGGCCAGGATGGGCCGTTTCCGGCCCGGCAGCCGGACCACATCACAGTCCACCTGGTAGACTTCCCGGAGCATCCGGGAGGTGATCACTGCTTCCGGCGGTCCCTCGGCATATTTCTTCCCGTCTTTGATCACCACCACCCGATCGCTGACTTCCAGAGCCTGCCCCAAATCATGGAGAACCATGATGATGCCCAGTCCATTTTCCCGGTTCAGTTTCTTCACCAGCTGCATCACTTCGTATTGATAGGAAATATCCAGAAAGGTTGTAGGCTCATCCAGGAACAGGAGATCCGGCTGCTGGGCCAGTACCGCTGCGATCCATACCCGCTGGGCCTCGCCCCCGGAGCAGTCGCAGATCCGTTTGTCCCGGAGTTTCTTCACTCCGGTGGCTTCCATGGCCCATTCCACCACTGCATCATCTTCCGGTGAATTTCCGCTGTGCCAGTCTTGATAGGGGACCCGGCCAAAGCTGACCAGCTGCCGTACGGAAAAATCCGGAGGTGCCAGATGCTGTTGAGGCAGGATCCCCACTTTCTGGGCAAAAGCCCGGGAAGCGATCTGGGGGAAGGGTTTCCCATTGCAGAGTACCGTTCCCTGCCGGCAGGGCAAGAGACGGGTCAGTGTCTTGAGCACCGTGGATTTCCCCGATCCGTTGGGTCCCACAAAGGTGGTGATTTCCCCCTGGCGGATCTCAATGTCAAAATCTTGCAGGACCATCCGCCCTTCATATCCCAGACCCAGTTTCACACCTTTAATTTCCACGGACTTTGCCTCCTTTTCGCAGCATATATAGGAAAAAAGGTCCTCCTGTCATAGCCATGATGACCCCCACTGGGATTTCCATCCCTGGAATCAGGATCCGCCCCATGGTATCTGCTGCCAACAGGATGACACCGCCCAGCAGAGCGGAAATCGGCAGCAGGGACCGGTAATCCGCACCGCCCAGGATCCGGGCCATATGGGGGACTACAAGTCCCACAAAGCCGATCATCCCAGCCATGGCTACTGTAGCCGCCGCCAGGAAGGCCCCCACAGCAGAAATAACGATTCGCAGGAGGTCCACATTGACCCCCAGGCTGGAAGCCATTTCGTCCCCCAGCTGGAGGATATTGGCACTTTTGATGCAGCCGGCGGCCAAGAGTAATCCCACCCCAGCATAAAGAGCCACAGTGGCCACATGTTCCCAACCCCGGCCGGAAAGGCTCCCGTTAAGGAAACCCAGCACATTGGACAGATTGTCCGCATTGAGCAGCTGCAGGAAGGAGGTATAAGCTCCCAGGACGGTGTTGATAGCCACCCCAGAAAGGACGATCCGCACTGGATCCACCCCGTTCTTCCAAGCCATGGCATAGATCAGCACACAGGCCACTAGAGCGCCCCCGAAAGCAAAGAGGGGGACGGAAGAAAGCAGAGTGGGAGCCAGCAGCATGACGGAAGTGGCCGCCGTAGCAGCTCCGGCAGAAACTCCGATGATACCTGGGTCTGCCAGGGGGTTCCGCATGACGGCCTGGAGCAGTGCTCCCGACACTGAAAGAGAGGCCCCTACCAGGATGGCCATAAGGATCCGGGGCAGCCGCAGATTCAGGATCACCACCTGGATGGTCCGATCCTGTTCCCACAATCCCGTAAGGATCCGGGCCGGAGCGAACCAGGCACTGCCTAGCCCCAAGGCGAATAAAGCCAAGATCCCCAGGAAGCAAAATAGCAGGAGACAGATCCCTGCGGTCCGGGAACCGCGAAATGCCCGATTCATGCCTTGCCTTCTTTCAGGCTATCCAGCCGGCGGATCAAGTCCTGGATCTGGTCCAATTCATCCAGGCCCCCGGACACTGCGAACCACTTGGGCAGATAAATGACCTGGCCTTCCCGGATGGCAGCAAAATGATCCCAATAGGAGGCATGATCCCGAAATTCCTGTTCCATGGCTTCCCGCTGCTCATTTTCCCCCGCCATGGCCGAAACACAGACCACCAGATCAGGCTGATAGGAAAGTGCCTTTTCCTGATCCATGGGGACCATGGAGCCCCCCATTTCCGGAGCCACGTTGGTAAAGCCCAGCAGCTGGAGCATGGATCCCACAGTGCCATTTTTGTTCTGGAGATAGAAACGGGGCGGCGCAGCCTGGAGGACCATGACTCTCTTTCCCTGGTTCTGCTGCCGGGCATTTTCCATTTCTTTTTCCACCTGCTGGAACCGTTCCTTGATTCTCAACCCTGCCTCTGACTCTTTTCCGAAAGCATCTACCAGGATCAGGGTCAGTTCTTTGATGGAATCATAGGAAACCGTCGGACCTGCATCCACGTAATAGACCGGGATCTTTTCCCGTTCCAGGATCTTGCCGTAGGTGTCTCGAGCATGGTAGCCCACGATCACCAGATCCGGCTGGAGCGCGATGACTCCTTCCAGATCGATATTGGAGCGCATCCCGGTCTGGAATTCCTTTGCATGCTGCTTCAGATCTTCCGGCCACTGGACGATCTTGGTGGCGGGGATCCCCACCAGGTTCACTCCCAAGGCATGGAGGGTCAGCACCGGTGTATTGGTCAGGGCCACCACCCGTTCCGGTTTTTTGGCCAGGGTTACGCTGCCGGTGATGCCGTATTTTTCCAGGGCTCTGGGATAGGGCAGGGTCACCGCTGTTTTTTCTTTAGGAGCGGCTTCCTGGGCTTGGGGAACGCAGCCGGCCAAAACCAGCAGCAGGAAACAGGAAAGCATCAGTAGGATCCATCTTTTTACCATGTTATTAGTTTCTCCTAACTTAATTTTGCTGTTTTACATAATTTTTTCACGTTATATTCGTATTTAGTTAGTTATATATAACTAGTTTCGTAAAAAAGATAGCATGCTGAAGAAAAATTGTCAACAAAAAACCTGCAATATCTTTGCCACAGATGTTGCAGGTTTGTCATAAAAAGGCTGCCACGTAGGCAGCAGCCCACTGCCTATCATTGATCCATCCGTACCTTGACTACGATTTTCTTCACTTTTTCCGCCTTCCCCTCAAATTGACAGTTGGGCCGATGGACTTCCCAAGGAAAGAAAATGGCAAAGTCCCCTTTTTCCAGCTGGACAAAGTTCTCCTTCTCCACCTTGCCGTAAAACACCACATCGTTGGGTTCACTTCGGTCTTCCGTGATTTCTCCGGCATTTTCCATATCCGTATAGCCGATTTTTTCTCTTCCGGCACCTAGGACCTGGATATCGATGTACTGGAAGTGTTTCTCCGGCCGGCGGTCCGCTGCCGGTTCCGTTTCATAGACATTGACGCTGGCAAAGATATCTTCTCCGGCCAGCGGGGTCTTCCCTGCCGGGAGTTCCGTCACATCCCGTTCCACCAGAAGTTCCAAGGCTTTTTTTACCGGACCGGTGAGCTGACCGGCCAGCCGTTCCAAATGGGCAAGATTACCTGTAATCATGGTTTTTCCTCCTTAGGCAGCAGCCCCAGCAGTTTGGTATAGACCCGCAGGGCATTTTTATAGAAAAAGTCTTCATGATGGGCTTCCGGCACCACCAATTTCATGTTTTCGATATAACTGTGGATGTTGATCAAAGGCCAGTCAGTGCCGTAGAGCACCTTGTCGTACCGGTCCACGTAATCCAGCCACATCCGGATATAGCGGAAATAATCCCGGTGCCTTTCATAGAAGAGGGCCCCGTCGAACTTCCCTTCCAGGAGCCCGGACAGATCCACATACACATTGGGGTTCTTGGCCACCACTTCCATGGCGTCCAGGATCCAGGGATTGCCACAGTGGGCGATGACGAATTTCACCTGAGGAAACTTTCCGGCCACTTCATCGATGGTAAGAGGATGGGCGTATTTCAGCATCCCATGGCCTCCGGCCGTATCCCCGGTATGGAACACCACTGGTACCTGATAGGCTTCAGCCAATTCGTACAAGGGGTAGTGGAGGGGATCGTACGCATAGACCTGGTTGTAGCCGGTATAGATCTTGATGCCCACACAATGGGGGTTCCGGACCACCGGTTCGAATTCCAAGGCGGTCTTTTCACAGTTCTCCTTCGTCAGGCCGTTGCTTTCCAGCCCGGCGCAGAAAGCGATCTCCGCCGGCTGGTTATAGGGTTCCAAGATGCAGGGACCCGCCAGATCCGGCACCCGGGGCACCACACCTCCGAATCGGCTGAGCCCCAATGGGGCGTTGCCCATAGCCACGGACAGCACTACATGGTTCTCCCGGCAGGCCTGGAGATAGTTCTCCACTGTGTTTTCATGACCGGCAGTTTTAGCCACCTGGTCGAATCCGGCGTACCGGAAAAAATGCATATGGGCATCAATGATTTTCATCCCAATTCCCCTCTTCTCGTAAAAATATCCACAATGGTTCCTGGTCCCTGGTTTCCGGCAGAGCCTTCTCCAGTTCTTTTTTCTGTTCTTCCCACAGGCTCAAGAGGCTTTGGATGACCCCCTGTTCGAAGCGTACCTGGGTACTGCCAGCGGTGACGGAATGGACGCCCCCCGGCCGGAGGCTCACCACTTCCTGCCCCAGCAGGATGGACCATTTATCCGTCTGTCCCAGACGCTGCCGTTCCACCTGAGCGGTCACCAGCACATCGGCTCCAGCTTTCCGTGCCTTCTGTCGCAGCTCTTCCTGGAAGGCAGGAAGATTGCTGCCGGCGGTGTGCCCGTAGACCAGTACCACATACCGGGGCAGTGCCCCTCTGTATTCGTCCAGCAGGAACTGCCCCAGATCCGGGGAATACCGGGTATCCGCCCCATTGTCCAGGCACAGCACCGCCAGGGCGGCCAACGGCCCCTTCCCTTTTCTCTGTTCCAGAGGCACCGGGGCCCACAGGCCATCTTTTTCCGCCTGGTTCCGCTGCCGGTAATAATCCTGCACCGCCAGATCCAGATAATAGGAAATGGGATGCTGGTAATCGGTGTAGTTGCCGGACAGGGCATATTCCTTCTTCTCCCCGAACTGCTGGTACCCGGACCGGGTCACCGTCTGGAGAGCACCAGGCACCGGGTCCAGGGAGGTCACTACCCGGAACAGATCGATTTGGGATCCGTAGGTCCGGGCAAAAGCTCGGTTCCCCACTGCCGGGGCCCCGAAGGTAATCACCGGGATCTGTTTTTTGTCCACCCCTTGGCGGACTAGTTCTTCTCCCACCAAGGTGGCACCGGCTCCCCCCAGGCTGTGGCCGGTGAGCACCATTTTTTCTTTGGGATGCTCCTTCAGATAGGCCGCCAGGGTTTCCTTTCGGCCGTCCCCATCCACGTCCAGAGGCTGGGAAAGCGCTGCCCGGGCATACCGAAGGAATCCTTCATGGACGGCGGAGCCTTTCTCTGCCTCTTCTCCCTGGTCCTTCCGGTCTTTGGCTCCTTCTGGATAAGGGACTGCCTTCATCTTCATGTTCAGCTTCCAGTCGTCCCGGGTGGCACTGCCCCGGAACGCCATTACGGTCCAATTTTTGCCCCGGAGCAGCCCCTTTTGCCGGGCCAGAGTGAAGTTCACTTCTGTCCCCCCGTCCTTCAGGGTATAAGGGGTCATAGTCCAGCCATAATCTTCCAGATAACGGATTTCCCGGCTGTTTTCCGGATGGTAGCTGCCAGCGCACACAGCCGCAGCCATGGCCGTCATGGCTGCCTGATGCACCGGATAATCCGAAGGTACCGGGGCTGCGGCCCATGCTGCCAGGGGAAGACCCCATACAGCCGTACAGAATCCAGTCATCAGCGCCCGGCCCAGCCGCTTCCAGCTGTTCCGGTCAAACACGAGGATTCCGGGCATTCAGTTCCCGGAGATCTGGCTGGGTCAGCCGGATATAGACCGGACCATCCAGCAGGGTGCCCAATTCATCGGTCTGGAACAGGATGGAGATGCTGCCGTCCTGGTTCAGGAAGAAATCTTCCGGCACCCGGGTCACTTTTTTCTCCGGATGGATCTTCACATCACCGCTGTTGTAGCATTGGCTAGCCAAATATCCGTTCAGGTCATTGACGGTGACCCGGACAAAGGCAGACAAAGGCAGCCTCTGGCCGCTGGCCAATTCATAGACCACACCGGTGGTCTTGACTTTATTGTCGCTGCCCTGGGTGCGCAGGTCGCTGAGTACCAGAGAAACCAGCTGGGTATCCTCATATTTTTTCTCATACCAGGTACGGCCGGAAGTGAATTTCCGGTCTACAAAACCACCCCGGAAATCATCCATGAAGGTCTTGATATCCTTGTTGATCAGGGTGTCGGCTTTTTTATTTTTCGTATGGACAACCGGCCAGGTCATCTCCAGGTTCCCCACTTGGGCCTGTTCACTTTCCACCTCAGCGAAAGCCGGGACGGACAGGCTGAGGCAAAGGGCCAGAGCTGCCAGAGTCGCTTTTTTGAACATGGTTCCACACTCCTTTTTCCTTTAATAGCCCTAGTATAACATAAAAAGAGGTGGTGTGAAAAAACGCGTTTTTCACACCACCTCGTCACTGGCCACTTATCACTGGCCAAAAAAGGAAGAAACCCGTGGCAGACGGGTTTCTCTTACAGGAAACGCAGCTCTGATGGGCCCTGGGCTCTTACCCTCTCACTTCCTTCAACTCCGCCCGGAACTCGCTGGCCATCCGGTTCAGGCTGTTGTCCTGGTTCAGAGCCGGATTGGTAGTGGCCCCGTTCTTCAAGGCCGTGTAAAGGATCCGGGCGAAGTCCTTCCGGGTCAGGAAAGGATTCCCCTCCACCTGGAGCCCCGTAAGGCCTTTCAGCGCCCCGGCCTGTTCCAGCTTCCGGACACAATCATAGGCCCAGTGGTTTTCCGGCACATCGGTGAACAGGTCGTCCCCGTTCACGGCCGGTGCAACAGCCGGAGCCATCTTCTGTTCCGCCAATTTCTCCAGGATGGCGGTCTGCCGAGCCAGGAGTTCCATCAGCTGGGCATTGGATTCCGCTGGTTTGGCCGGAGCTGCTGCCGGTTCCGGCGTGCGTGCCGGCCGGACCTGTACCGTCGCCACAGGAGCCGTCACCGGTGCTGCAGCCACCGTTTCCACTGGCCGTACAGGTATCCGTACCACTGCCGGTTTCACTGCTGGAACGGTCTCCGCAGGACGGACCGGTGCCGTGGCTGCCGTGGAAACAGGCACTAAGGTCGGTGCTGCAGGAGCTGCCTTCACCGGCGCCGGCTGGGGAGCGGCAGGTGTCCGCCGGCCCAGTTTCCAGGTCACTCCGGCATTCACCATGTTTTCTCCGCCGCCCATGGCAACCCCCATGGACAGGATGGTCCGTTCATCCGGATGGTAATACATGCCCACGGCCGCAGCGCTGGCGCCCCGATAATTGCCGTACCCGGCGGAAAAGTCCACCTTGTCGTTGGGATCATAGGCTCCCGGATGGAGAGCTGCCAGAGCCGCAGCCCCGGCGCCCACCCGGTCGATTCGGGAATCCAGCTTATCCACTTCCCGGCCCAGCTGGGTGATGTTCTGGGCATTCTGATTGATAGCCGCATCCTGCTGGGCTGCCAGATCGTTCACCTGTTTCACGTTCACCGCATCGGTGTCCGCACTGCCGGCGGCCACGTTGGTGATCTTCTGGCTGTTGGCGTCGAGACCGTCGCTGGAGATGTAGGTCTTATTGCCAACCTTTAAAGAATCGCTGGTCAGTGCCGTTCCCTTGCCCACCTGGACACCGTCGTTGTTGACCACAGTGGAACCGGAAGTAACGGAATCTGCTTTAATGGATTTGGCTTCGATGAAACCTTTATCTCCATTAAATTTTACATTACCAAGGTCGACCTGCTTGGACAGGTTGATTTCATAATTGGTTTTCCCCTTGTCGTCAGTGGTGGGTTTGATGTCTAGATTCTGGTCACCATTGGAAACCGTGGTATGCTGACCTGCCGTCTGATAGATGTCATTCATCCGGTTGTTCAGCTTGCCGATAGCAGTTGTGGAACTGTCGCCATTGGCGATTTCCTCGCCCTTCACATTCAAATAGTTTTTATCGCCCACCTTATTATTCAAGTTGTTGATGGCTTCCACAACGGAAGTGGGCTGGACTGTATCCCCGTTTTTTTTCTTGAGATCATCGGCAATTTCACTCACAGTCCCCACTTCGCTGGCTTTGGCCAGGTCTTTGATGACTATGCTGTCCTTCTTTTCTCCCTTGCCATTGACCACAGCCATGGATACCTGATGATTGTCATCGACGGTATAACCGCCTTCTTTCGCCAGTGTATGCAGTTCATTTTCAGAAGCCGTCTTGGTAGCCTGGTTATAGACAGTCTGCAGCTGGCTTTCAGTAGCCGCTTGGTTGGACTCCTTGTATCCATCAGCTGCCGCCGTTTCCACATTCCATTCCGTATTGGCCAGACCGCTGACAATATCCTTCGTCCCGTCCACGACTACATTGCCCACTTTTGCCCGGCCATTGCTCAGAGTACTGGAGCCGATGGTCACAGAACCCTGGTTTGTCAGATCCAACGTATTGTTCAGACGAATCCTGATATGCCCATTGGTATCCGTTGTCGTCGTCTCGGCCGTAGTGGTAATATTGCTGTCCCCTACAACGCCGATAGCCTGGCCCAGTACCTGGGAAACTTCTTTATTGTTATCGTCAGACAGCTTGAAACCGCCGGAATGAGAAGCCAGAGTAACTTGTTGGATGGCCGAAGCCAGCTGGGCCTCCGTAGCCGCCCGGTCCTTCACATAGTTGGACTGATTCCAGGTAGTATTGTCCAAGCCAGTGATGTAGTACCCTTCATGGGTAGTTACCCCGTCTTTCTGCCTGCCGATGACCAGGCTGATGGTCTGCCCTTTATCACCAGTCCTCGGAGTAAAGGCAATGGCATCCATGCCAGCCAGATCCGCCTGGAGCCCATAGGTAAAGGAAGCTCCATTCTGGACCAGGGACAGGTTGTTCCCGGCATTGAAGGTTACCGTATCTCCTGCCGAGATCTGTTTATCCGCAGTTTTGACCGTCACATCCGTCTGGCTGCCGTTGCCGGATTTCCCGGAATCAGCTGTCCAGTAAGTCTGGCTGATGGTTTCTGCCACATTCTTGGCCGTTGCCAGACCATCCTCCACTGTTTCAATCTTCGCTACTTTACCATCAGCTGCAGACAAGGCTTTGGTTTTCAATCCATAAGTCACATTCGCTCCAGCATTTCCAGTAGCAGCCGTGTTAGCCATCAGATACGGGCTGTTCGACTTAAAAGCGACTTTCTTGCCTGCACCGATATCGGTCACCTTCTGGCCGTCATTGTCAGCAATCTGCCAGCCGCTGCCTACCTGATCCTGGACTTCTTTCAGCTGGGACACATTGACCGCATCTGTATCCTGCGTACCCTTTGCCACATTGCTGATGACGTTGCCCCCATTGTCCAGGCCGCCGTTGGTCAGTCTCACAGGAGACTTGGTCTTGTCAGACGGTGTCAGGGTGATCCCCTGGGCATCCTGGATATAGGTATTTTCCGCTGCGTCTTTTGTCGCAATGCCTTCTGCTGTCTGAACCGTAGACCCTTTCGTCGTATCAGACGTGGTGACTTTGGAAATACTGATTTCCTTATTCAGTCCATAGGTAAACTTCGTGTCATCCTGCGTCAAAGTCAGATTCTCATCCTTGGCAAAATGGATGGTATCTCCGGCTTTGACAGGCTTTGCATTATTCGATGTATTGTCCGCCACTACATTGATGGCAGTGCTGTTGATGGCATTGGCCACATCCTGGGTCGTTGCCAGACCATTCGTCTGAACAGTAGCCTTTCCAGCCTCGGAGCCAAATGTACCCGTAGTCACATCCACCTTCACCGTGGCATTGCCAGTACTGTCATCCTTCGTCACCACGGACTTGGTATATGTACCATCCGTATAAGTTACCGTCTTGCCGGCGCCAATCTTGGCCGTAATGGCTGTCCCATCCGAATTCTTTCCGGCAAGGTTCCAGCCACCGCTGACCTGGTTCTGGAGAGCATCCAACTGGCTCTTATTGACTGCGTCATAGGCACTTTCACCATTTGCTACGCCGGTAATCTTCTGACTGCCTGCATCAATGCCATTCTTGGTGAACTTCGGCCCGCCAGAAATAGTAAGGCCATTGGTATCCAACGTGCTGTTTCCTGCGGTCACGCTGGTCAGTCCAATCAAGGCCGGATTCAAATCATATTTCACTTCTCCATTGTCACCAACGACAGCCGTCGTATTATTTCCATTCTTGAAATTGAGGCCTGTCTTCAGTGCCACTTCTTTGGCGGTACCGTCATTGGCCTTTACTTTAAGATTGTCCACGTTCACCGTGTAGGTCATCTGGTGCATAGCTGCATCTTCCGATGAAACCACACCAGCCACGTTGTTCCCAGCAGCCACCTTCGTCCGGGCATTCTTCACCTGTCCCAGAGTAGCAGCGTCGGTATCCTGGGCAGCTTCAGCCAAGTTGGAAATGATCTTGCCTCCCGCATTGATGCCGTTCCTCAAGACACTAGGACCGCCGGTAATCTCCAGTCCATTGGTGTCCAATCTGGAATCTCCTGTAGTGACGGACTGGATTCCGGAAATATCATCTGCCAATTTGAAGGAGATTTTGCCATCTCCCGCTTGCGTAACGATCTGATTGGCCGTACCGTTGAATGCAGTAGCTTCATCCATGGTGTTGGAGCCTGCCGTCCCGTTGTCACCGTTGTACGTAACGGTCAGATTGGCCGGGATCTTGCTGTAGTCCACTTTGATATCGTAGGTATGGGTATCGCTGTTGGGAACGCTGTCCAATACGGTGACACTGTTGTCAGAAGATTTTATCGTCGTGCGCCCTGCATTGACACCGGACTGGGATGCCAGACCGGTGATCTGGATGGTCTTTGGCGAACCGGTGGGATTTTTATCATCGACTACATTCAGCGTTACCGTACCATTGCTGTCAACGGCATATGCCTGGTCATGGGTCGTCCCTGCACCAACAAGATGGTAGTCGCTGAGGCTGTATTTCTCCAGGATCGGATTCAAGTTCAGATCCACCGTGCCGCCGCCCAGACGGGTCATAGTCACGTGGTTGTTTTCTGTGCCGACGGCCGCACTGGTGATGTAGTCGTCCTTCAGGCCGGAAAGGGTGGCTTTGGTACCATCATTCATGGTCAGGGTTGCACTGCCTGTTACAGTCGCCTTCCCTTGGGAATCCACATACGTTGCTGCGCCGGATTGAATCTTCGTATCTTTCAAGCCTCTGATGGAAGCCGTCAGCCCGTTGTTCCCTGTAAGGACAGCCGTGCCGTTGCCATTGGCATCATAGGTTACTGTGCCGCCAGTTACGTATTTGTCCTGGGCCGCTGTAATACCGCCCAGATCGGACAGACTTACGATCTGGCTGTCTCCGTCATTCCGGGCAAATGTCACCGTCTTTTTGTCAGCATCCTTCGTAACCGTAGTATAGGTGTCTTTTGCACTGATTGTAAAAGTTTTCTTGGTGCCATCGGTGCTGGTGGTAGTACCAACGGTAACATTATCGTTTCCTTTCACCATATCGATGGCATCTTTGGCTTTCGTCTTGATGGCCGCATCGGACACATTGAAGGTAATGGCGCCATTATCGCCGACAGAAGCAGTGGTGTTCGTTCCATTGCCAAAGACGAGACCTTCGCTGAGTGCAACGCTCTTTTTCTGGCCATCGGCCACCTTGACCCCCAGGTTGCTGACATTGACTTTGTAGATGTGGTGCCCGTCAGCAGAAACCGTATCATCATCTACACTTTCCACATTGGTGCCCTTGATCACCGTCGTGGTTGCCTTTGCCTTTGCCGCAGCCGCAGTCAAGGCCCCCTTGGAAGCCCCATCCAGATCACTCAGTGACAAAGTCTGATTCGTCCCATCATTCCGGGCAAAGGTGACGGTGTGGCTGGTCCCGTCCTTGGTAACAGTGGTATAAGTATTCTTAAGGCCCATGGACGTAACTGTGTGGCCGTCTGCATCCGTCAAGGTCAAGGTCACATCATCCTTCCTCCCTGTAGGAGCTGCAGATGCCGTACTGAGCTTGTTGTGGGTGGCACTGATGGTCACGGTGCCGTCCGTCCCCACGGCAGCTGTAGTATTGGTGCCATTGACGAAGTTGATGCCCTTGGCCAATTCCACTGTGGTATTCCCTGTACCATTGGCTTTCACCGCCAGATTATCCACGTTCACCACATACGTATGGTGTCCGTTTGCTTCCGTATCATCCAATTTGGTGTTGGTGCCCTGTGTCAGCAGGGTCCGGGCGGACTTCACCTGTCCATAATTGGCTGCATCGGTATCTGCTTCGCCGGCTTTCACGCCGATAATCTTCTGGCTGGCTGCATCGATGCCGCTGCTGGTGAATTTCGGGCCACCCGCAATCGTGAGGCCGCTGTTATCGAGAGTTGCCTTTCCCGTCACCACACTGCCGTCAGTCCCGAGCTTCACATCCTTGCTGAGTTTGACCGTCAGTGTATCTTTGCCATCCGAAACAACACCGATATTGTTATCTGTAAGCGTACTGGCAGCAGCCCCGCCGACAATCGACAGGGTTTCATTGGACCCCCGGGCCACTACGTTCTTGTCATCGACAGTAGTAGTGCCAAAGCTGGAATCGTCCCCGCCGAACCGGAGCTGCCGGGTGAGGGCATAGAGCTGGGACCCGTTCACCGCGTCGGTGCTGGCAGCGCTCACCAGACCGGCGGCCACATTCTGGATCCGGCGTTCTTTGCCATCAGAACCTACGGTGACCACTCCAGTAGGATTGCTGCCGGCATAGGTATAGCTGGTCCCATCGTCGTAAGTAGTATCCGTGCTGAGAGACTGTAGGCCTGCCGTAGTACCGCTCTTTTTCATGGCTGCCAGATTGGTGGCATACCGTGCCGCCGCTTTGGCCTTGGCCTGGTCCGCTGCTTTTTCTGTATCCGTCATGCCTGTGGTATCCAACGCATCCACTGCGGCCTGTTCCGCATCCGTTAATGTAGTGGCATCAGCCACATTGGCATTCTTCGCTGCAGCGCCGGTACCCAGATAAACGGAATTGCCCAAAGTTGCGGTCACATCATTGCCCAGGATCTGGGTATCCGCCAGGGAAGTGGTGGCCGTTGCCTGATTGACTGTATTTTTATAGCCGATGACCATCGTCCGTGTCAGCTGGTTCCAGGTCTTGCCCATATCATCAGAACCTGTCCCATCACGACCGGTTACCGCATTGCTGCCGCCAATCACAGTGATGTTGGCCGTGGTCCCTGCATTGGCTTCATCACTGCTGGCACCGGTGACACTGTTGCTGTTTCCCAGAATAGAGATATTCTGTACTGTATCGGAATAAGACCCCTGATTGATGGTGTTGCTGTTGCCGGTGATGGAAAGGCTGTCCATACCGTGTTTCGTATTGCCGGACGTATCGGCTACAGGATTCACCGTATTCTTGCTGCCATAAAGCCCGCTGTAGGTAACGGCACCCCAGCTGCCATTGACCTTGTTTTCACTGCCAACAGCATAAGTATTGCTGCCATTGATGGTATTGCTCTTCCCCACGATGCCGGAAGATGCCCCATAGGCTGTACTCGTGCCGATGACCACGGAATCAGCTCCCTGGGCATAAGCATTGTGACCAATGGCGGTGGAGCCATTGCTGTATGCCTTGGCGCCGCTGCCGATGGAGGTGGCGGCGCTGTTTCGGGTTTCTGCTTCGTAACCGATGGCGATGGACTGCTGCCCCACTTTGACTGTGGTGTTGGTTGCAGGATCTGTCACGTTGGAAGTATAAACAGAGGCACGGGTGCCCAAGGCCACAGAATTGTCCGTCTGGGCAATGGCAGAGGTACCGACAGCAACACTGTTGGCCCATTCAGCGGAAGTCACATGGGGATTGGCACTGGTATTGTTCCCGGCATCCACTGTCCCTGTAGTGGCCGGGTTATCTGCCGTACCCATAGCGATGCTTCCCTTGCCGCTGGCAGAGACATTGTTGCCGATGGCTACGGCTTTGGCACTGGTAGCGGTGGCATTGGGACCGATGGCCATGGCGTCTGCGGCACCGCTGGTACTGGTCCCGTCATTATTGACATTGGCCGTCAGGGTATCGCCGGATGGGTTGATGGAAAAATACTTGGTCTGAGAAGCCGTGATCTTGCTTTCCACCGCAGAAATCTTGGAATTGATGGCTTCCTGCGTATACGTATCACTAATTTTGGTATCGGTAGTCTTGATTGTTCCTGCCAGATCCGTATAAGCGGCTTTCAACTGGGCTACCGTAGCCGCATCCTGATCGGCCGTCCCATCGGCCACATTGGAAATCCGGCGCAGGACCGTGGTCCCCGCAGCACTGACAGACCCGCCGACAGAAATATAACCATTGACGGAAGAACTGTCGGTCAGATATCCTTTGGCATACGATGTGACAGCTGGGGCTTGGGAACCGCTGCCAATGGCAATATTGCCGCCTCCGGCACTGGCTTTGTCGCCCAAGGCGATACTGTCCGCATCAGACGCTGCAGCACTGTAACCCAGAGCCAGGGATTTATCTCCCGATGCCGTGGCCTTATAGCCCAGCGCTGCTGCATTGGAAACCGCATTGGCACTGTGTCCGATGGCAATGGATTCCGTAATATTTTTGGCATTGGCATCGGCGCTCTGGTAGTTGGCTTCATACCCGATGGAAATGTTAAACCCATTTTGAGGATTGGAATCGGCAGCCGCTGCATAGTTGATACCGGACCCGGCATTGGATCCGATGGCTACGTTGTAGCTGCTCTTGACGTTGCTGCCGGCCCCGCTGCCCAGGGCCACGTTCTGCATGCCTTTCACATTGCCCCCGGCATTGGTGCCGATGGCAATGAGGGAGCCATAACCGCTGGTACGGCCTTCATTCGTTCCCTTTCCTGCCTGGTGGCCGATGGAAATGGAATCATTGGCATAAGCCTGGGCCCCGTTGCCGATGGCCACCGCATCAGTATTGTCAGACCCCGTCGTTACTCCATCGGTGGAGTAGCCAATGGCAATGGACCTGCCGGATACGCTGGTACCGCTGCCGATGCTGATACCGCCTTCTGTGGTGGTGGATGTATTTTCCCCGATGGCCACCGCTCCTGCGCCGGTGGCGCTGGCATTGTATCCGATGGCAGTGGTATTAGAGGTATTGGCCTTGGCCGCATTGCCCAATGCTATGGCATTATCTGCCCCGCTGGCAACGGACGCACTGGTGCCGAAGGCCATGGCATCTTTGGCCGTCGCTACAGAAGCGCTCTTGCCGATGGCCAGGGAAGCATCAGCATTGGTTCCCGTACCTTCGACTTTTGCCCCGCTCCCGAAAGCCACAGCATCGTTGGCGCCGGTAACGACAGCCCCACTGCCGATGGCTGTACTGCCGGAATCCACCGTCTTGGTCACGGTGGTGCCGGACTGGGTGGTATAGTTGTTGACCTGGGCTTCATTGCCCAGAGCCAGAGCCGTGTTGCCGCTGGCCTTGGCCTCAGTGCCCAGCGCCACGCTGTTTTCACCGCCCACAGCAGCCACATTGGCGGTGGTATCCCCCACAGTGACCGTTCCTTTGTTTTCGCCGATCACGGCTTCTTTGCCAAAGGCGATACCCCCTGCAGCCGTTTCATTGACCTGGGCACCGGTCCCGATAGCCATGGCATCACCGGCTCCATTTACTTTGGCTCCGCTGCCGATGGCCGTGCTGCCGGCAATGGCTGCGGTAGTCTTGCCATCCTGATCCGTGGTATTCAGCACCTGGGAATGATACCCCATGGCCACCGACTGATTGCCGTTTGCCTGGGCACTGTCACCGATGGCCGTACTGCTGGTGCCGCCGGTAACTATGGCTGTAGATGTCCCGGCACTGGCGGGGCTTTCCCCGGCTTGGGCGCTGGGTCCGACAGCCACGGAATTGGTGCCGTTGGCAGCTGCATCGGGAGCATACGTCTTGGTTTTGCCGTCCGTTGAAGGGGTCACTTCCGGATTGACTTTGAAATACTTGCTCAGTTTGGACCTATAGGCAGAACTGTCCGTCATATCGATGTCCAGTGCGGACAGGGCCTTGTTCAGGGTGGTGTCCAGACTGATCAGGTTCTGGGCTGTGGTATTGGCAGTGCTGATGTAATGATAGGTCCCATCAGCAGAGGGCCGCAGTTCCGTATACAGTGTACCGCCAGACACCAGGTTGGTATCGCCGATGGAGATTACCCCATCATTATTAGCAGTAACAGTATAAGTAAGCGTCCCATTCCCAGTTTCCGAACCGTCGGGGGTTACCGTGACCCGGTCTCCTGCAGCCACCTTCACCGCCTGTTTGGCCTGTTCTTTGATGACAGTTTTCCCGGCATCCGTAATATTGGAAAGATCCTTCAGTTCCTTAATATCCGAAGCGTTGGCGGCAATGCTGGTTTTATTGGAAGTTATGGAAGTTGTGTTGCTTGCAATATCCGAGGTATTCTTGCTTATTGCTGTCTTGTTGGCAGCAATGGATGTTTTGTTAGCTTCTATTTCGGCTTTATTTATGGCAATATCGGTTTTATTGGTATCCGTCGTGGTTCTGCTGGCAGCGATTTCCTGGGCATTCTGGGCCACCTGCTTGTCCAGGGCTTGGATATTCTCCTTGTCCGTCCTCGTATCAGTGATATAGGTCGTATTCCCACTGTCTGTGTTTCCTTCCGTGGAATCCGCCGCATAGCCGGGGGATGCGATCATCAGGGTGGCCAGGAATGTCAGTAGGACCCGGGACAATCCTCGGCTTTCCCCTTTTCGAGAAGAAGACACCTCTTTTCCCCTGTTCCGGGCATATTCCGGAACCACCTGGACCAGGTGCCGATTCCGGTTAAAAATCACCTTGAAGATCCTGTTCATACGAACAGCCCCTTTACTGCTGTACTTTTCCAGTCAGCATATGTAATGACTCAATAATTAAAATTATATTCTCTTTTATTGTAAACTCAACATATCATCTAAATCCTTTCAATTAAGATAAAAAGACAGCTTCTGTACAGAATTCGCTGTAAGAAGCTGTCTTTTTATACATTTTATATCTATTTGTTTATTTTTTCTACTGCAATGACATATATTTTTGCTTCATTCACCTGGAACTTCACATTCCACACTCCAAAAGCCATCCCATATATCCGCTCAGGATCTTTCTGGTAATGGGGCCGGGGATCCTGGGCCAGGATTCCCAGCAGAGCTTC
This sequence comes from Acidaminococcus nyctereutis, assembly GCF_052216985.1. Taxonomy (NCBI): domain Bacteria; kingdom Bacillati; phylum Bacillota; class Negativicutes; order Acidaminococcales; family Acidaminococcaceae; genus Acidaminococcus; species Acidaminococcus nyctereutis. The sequence continues at coordinate 60,369 of NZ_JBQOUY010000004.1, read as the reverse complement.
CTGCTGGGAATCCGGCAGTTTTGCCAAAAGCTCCGGCGGGCACTGGACCTCCAGGGTGCTGTCCGCTCCCTGGGCAAAGCCGCTCCGGGCTTCCGGCCGGACATCGGCGTAGGGAACATAAGGCTTGATATCATAGATGGGCGTCCCATCCATCAGATCCGCTCCCTTGACCCACAGTTCCGGACCCTGAGGTCCATCCCAGATCACCCTGTCCAGTTCCACCAGGGAAAGTCCCAGAGGATTGGGCCGGAAAGGAGAACGGGTGGCAAAGACTCCCAGCCGGGCATTGCCCCCCAGCCGGGGTGGCCGTACCGTGGGCGACCATGTGTGGTTTTGGGAAAAGCCCCAGATCAGCCACACATGGGAAAAGCCTTCCAGGCCCCGGAGGGTTTCCCGCTGCCGGAAACCTTCCGCCATTTCCACCCGTCCGGCCAATTCCGGTACTAAGCCGCTCTGCCTGGGCAGGCCGAATTTTTCCGGCAGCAGGCCCCGGTACCAGGCCACAGGACGCAGGGTCAGCAGGCCGGCAGGTTCCTTTTGCGCCATCAGTCGACCACCGTATCCACGTTCAGATCTTTATCCACATAGAACCGGGTACCCTTTACGGTCAGATCCGCAGCCAGGCCCTTGGTGGTCACCTGGTACATCCACATACCTGGAGCCACTTGGAAGGATCCTTCCAGGGCATCCCCGTTGACCCCATCGCCGGCAGCAGCCACCGCTTCGCCCCCAAAGGTCCAGCCTTTGGTGATGAAAGAATTGAAAGCGTCTTCATTGCCGAACACAAAGATGATATTGGACTGCCGGACCCCCAGGCCCAGTCCCACCTTCATCTCACCCATCTTCATGAACACTTCCCGGCCGCTGTGCTGGTTGATGGCACGGCCCCGGCCGTGGCCGCCCCCCAAAAGTCCCACGCTGTAGCTGGTGTCCACGAACACCGCATAGCCGAAGGCGTTCTGGATGGCCTTCCGGGATTTGGGTTTCTTGTGGTACAAGTCCAGCAGGGCCTTATAGGTCTTAGTCCGCAGTTCCGCCCGTTCCCGGTCCTCTTTGGTCAAAGGGGCCGTCTGGGCCGTTTTTTCACTGGCCGGTTGGGCCGCCCCCGCAGCAAAGCAGGGAGCTGTCAAAGCCAAAGCGGCCAGCAAAGACGCCGTGATTTTTTTCGTGTTTTTCATGATCTGACCCTCTTCACTTTTTACTCTGCATTCTTCGCTCTACACTCTGTACTCTTACTTCTCCGGTTTCAGATAGCCGCCTCCCTGGAGTTCGTAAGTCTTGCCTCCCAGCCATGTGTTGGCCGTATTGCTGCTGTTGTAATAGATGGTATGGCCGTTGCCTTTCAGGTTGGTCATAGCCGGATTCCCGTCCGTAAAGGCATCCAGATGACAGTCAGCCGTAATGGACCAGCTGGAAGAAGCATCCAGGTTCACATCTGCCTTTTTCGCCGTCTTATCCGTATTGATGGCGCCGGACCAGTGGCTTCCATTCTGGAGATCCAGCAAGATGGTGCTGCTGGCATCCACGGACACATTTCCGTAGAGTCCTTGGTTGTTGGCCATGAAGGTCAAATCCCCGCCATTGGTCCCTTCATCTCCGAACTGATTGGCTTCCACCCGGATCAGGGTGCCGCCCAGATACTGCATGGTGGTCATTTCCGAATAGATCCGGGCTGCAGTATTGGTCACATAGAACAGGGGCCCTTCCTTCAGGCTGCGGAGGGCAGAACCCTTGGCGGAGAACCGGCCCAATGCCTTGCCGTCGGTGCCGTTGTCACGGGTCTTGTTCTGGTAGAGCATCACCCCGTGGGTTCCGTTGCCGGACAGGTCCACATATTCCAGATGGATGGAATTATTCCCTTCCACCACGGCGATTTCACTGGCCCCAGCCGTGCCTTTGGCCTCGCTGAGTTTGATGGCTCCCTTGGAATACAGCAGAGGAGACCCTTCCCCAGAAGTATTGATGGTGCTCTTGCTTACGGTGACACTGGCTCCGGAAGGTTCCGTGGCCAGGGCTGCAGACCGGAGGCCGGCAGTACCGATATTGATGTTGTCCGCAGTGATCTTACCGCCTTCCGTGGCATCCAGGCCCCGGGAAGAAGCCCCGGTGGTCCGGATGTTGGAATCATGGAGCCTTACGCTTCCCTTAGCTCCAGTGGCGAACACTGCATTGGCTCCGTCCGCTTCCGTACGGATGGTACAGCCATCCATGGAAAGCGCCCCATCTGCAGCCAGGACAGCAGCATTGAGCCCATGGAACTTACTGTCCAACACGCCTGTAGTAGCTCCGCTCTTGGTGATGGCTCCATGGGACAGTGTCACATCGGCTCCATTTTTTACCAGCAGAGCACTTTCATCCGGCTTCAAGGAAGCATAGCTGTCTGCCAGAGCTGCCTTTTCTCCCGTGACGATCTTAGCGGCTCCATAGGCATCAGCCGGCAGCGGCTCTGCAGCCGTTTCTTCTGCACCAGCTGGAGCTTCTTTCCCTGCTGCCATTTCCGCTTTGGCAGGGGCCGCTTTTTCCGTCTGGACGGCTGCAGGCTTTTCAGCCGCCGGTTCTGTTTTCTTATGGGCTGCCCAGGCACAGGGAGAAGTCAGCAAAGAGGCCAGGACGGCCAAAGTTAAGATTTTAGAACTTTTCATGGGAATCCCTACTTTCCTGTATAAACTTCTACCTATATAGTATATCGCAAAAGAGTGTCACCGTAAACGATGGCACTCTTTTGTCACGAAAAGGGTATTTAAGTTCTGGCTTTCATATATCGCTCTGTATATTTTTTTCTTTAGGCAGCCTACGCAGCCACTTCTCTTTTTACTTTTCTTCCTGCTGGATCCGGGATCCATAGACATCTCGATAGTCCTTTTTCTCTTTCTTATCTTGGCTGTTGACCCGGACCCGTTCCACTTTGTGCCGGTCATTGTCCTTCCCGGAAATCCGGTCCACCCGGAACCGTTCGGCTTCTTGGACTTGGGTCAGTTCCGGCTTGAATTCTTCCACGGATCTGGCCATGCCTGCATCCACCGGAGCTCCGTTCTGCAGTGCCCGATAGATGATGGCCGCATATTCGTACCGGGTCATGGTCCGGTCTCCTTTGAATTCTCCATCTGGGTACCCTTGCAGATAGCCCCGTTCCCGGAGGCCTTCCACATACTGGTACGCCCAGTGGGTTTCCGGCACATCGCTGAAGTTCCCCTCCAACGGCTTGACAGCCGGTGTCCCCTGGAGTTTCAGGGTCTGGAGGATCTGGGCATTCTGGTTCTTCAGCATTTCCACAGTGGCCCGCAGATCGATGATTTCTTTGGCCATGGCCACTTTGGATCGGGTCACATGGTTGTGCTGGCCCAGTTTGAAGGTGACCCCGGCATTGACCATGTTTTCCCCTCCGCCAAAGCTGCCGCCCACACTGATCAAAGTGTCTTCGGAAGGCCGATAGAAGGCACCGATGGCAGCTGCATGAGCGTCCTTATAATTGCCATATCCGGCAGCAAAATCCCATTTATCATCGGGATCGAAATCCTGAGGGTGGAGGGCCGCCAGGGCAGCTGCGCCTGCGCCTACCCGATTCAGCCGGCTGCCCAGCTTATTCACGGAGCTTCCCAGGTTCCGGATATCCCCGGTATTCTTTTCCACGGCCTGATTGGTCCGATACAGCTGTCCTCCATTGACGGCTTCCTTGGAACCTTCTGCCACGGACCCGTCTCCCACATTTTTGATGACGGTACTGCTGCCACCCTGGTTCAGGGTGATGGAGCTGTGGGAAGCGTCATCGTAAGAAACCACATTGGCCGTCACGGCTTTCAGCTGGTCCTCCGTCGCCGCCTGACCGGAAACGATTTGGTCCGGATCCCAGGTGGTATTCTGGAGTCCGCCGATGGTCCCGCTGTTTCCCTGATTCAGCTGGATGCCTCCTACGGAAGCGGTCTGGGCCGTCACCGAATCCACCGTGATGTCCTTTTTCAGGGAAACCTGATAGTTGGCCGCTTCCCCGGCTCCGGCCGTATTCTGGACGGAAATGTTGTCTCCGGCAGAGACGACAGACGGTTTACCGACTTCTGCCGCAGCCTGGAAAGCCTGTTTCAGCTGAGCCACGTTCACTGCGTCCGTATCCTGAGTCCCAGCAGCCACACTGGTGATCTGCCGGGTCAGTTCCATTCCCTTGCCCACTGACACAGCCGCTCCCGTTGCCACCCAAGCGGAAGAGGTATCTGTGGAAGCCTGCCGGGTGGAAGGATCATACCCAGCAGCTCCAGCTTCCACCGCAGCCAGGGACCCGCTGCCCAGGGCCACACCCCCGGCCACTGTGGCATTGGCATTGTGTCCCAGGACCACCACATTCTGCTGATCCGTGGTGGTCACGTTGTCTGCGGAGCCAATCACCAGGCTGTTGGTAGCTCCGGAAAGGGTCCGGTTGTCCCCCAGCAGCAGGGCCGTATCCGTATCCTTGACGGTGTTGCCGGATCCGATGACGGACACATGCTGCACATTGGAAGCCGTATTCTTGTACCCGTTCATCATATTGTAACGGCTGATAGAACCACTGGTGCCGGTCACTGTGTTATTAACCCCGATGATGGCTGTTTTCTGGGTATAATCGGCTTTGTTGCCACCCCCGATGGCCAGAGTGGCCCCGCCGCTTTCCGAATTTTTCACAGTCTCCATCAGAGTTTTCTGCAGGGCCTGGGCAGAATCTCCACTGCTTGTCGGTGCTGAAATATTGGTAATGGAATTGGTGACTTCATTCCCGGCTCCAAAAATCAATGCACCATTGGAATTAAATTCCCGGTTGGCCGTACCTACGATGCTATTGGCTATGCCAGCATAGGAAGAAGACGCCGTCGCTGATTCAATACTGTTCAGGGCACCGGTTATGGTAGCACCGAAATTTTTCCCTGCGGATCCCATATTCGTATTGTAATCAGAAGAGACAATTGAATATGCCCCGGTAACAGAAGAAAAAAGTCCATTGGAAAAACTGTTGGCCCCCAATGTGGTCGAAAATAAGCTCATATTATAGGATTTGGTACTAGCTGTATCGACCGGGATATCACCCAACTTCCCTTTATAATTATGGTTTCCCAGCATCACGCTGCCAGAACGGGCATAGGTGTTCTGCCCAATGGCCAAACCGGTGACCATTTTCGTAGGATCTTTTGGAAGTCCATAGGGAATTCCAAAAATGCTATTATATCCAGCCTGATTGAAATCAAAAGAACGCTCCAGACCGCCTACCATATTTTCCACGAAAGAATTCGAACCGATTGCAATACCACCGCCCTGGTCGATATAGTTCAAGGTACGGGCCCCGCCGCCAATGGTGATGTCGCCGGTAGACGGCTGGCCCACACCTCCCTGATAGCTGATCGTTGCCCCTTTGCCGATGGCCACATTCTCTGCTTTCGGCGCATTGCTCCCTGTACCATATGCTACACCAGCTCCCGCGCCGGTCGCGGTGTCCGCTGCTAAAGAATCTGCTGGAAACGATGCCAGCAGACTCACCGTTAAAACAGCAGAAGCTAACACTTTCGTCCGATTGCCAGAATTATTTTTCACATGGCACCCGGCCAGTTCCGATACAACCACATAACAGTTCTTTGCGCGGCTCCAAATCACCTGATAGATCTTATTCACAACAAGCTCCTTTCTCCATACTACTATATACTTTTATGTAATTGCAGTAAAAGGCGAACAAAAACCCTTGATTCCTTTTCTTCCCGCTCCTTTCCGGCCATTTTTTCATTTTCCCTTTGAAGTCGCCAGTATTATAGTATAAGTATTTTATCATTACAACTTGAATATTTGTAAACATGTTTACATTTGGTATAATCACATATATTTACTTTTTTCGATGAATATTTTTCCTATTTTCCAAAGAATTCCTATCTCTTCTGTCCTTTTCCCAGTATCCTGTCTATACTTCATTTATTTTTTATAATCCCATAAGAAAAATTTTTGTGAAAGAGTTCACATTTTTACAGCGGAGCGGCTGTGTTTTTTCCTTACCGGATTTTTTCCTGCTGTATTTTCCTTTTGGCTTTTTCCACACAAAAAAGGATGCTGACACCTTCCAAAAGATATCTGCATCCTTTTTTCATCGCTGCACTTGTCTGTTCCCAGTTCTATCTATCAGTCTATTTTCCGGCTGGATCTTTCTCTCCGTTCCAGCCAGGTGCGGATTTTCCGTCCATCCACTTTCCCTACTCCATTCAGAGGCAGCTGTTCCACCCTGATCCAGCAGCCAGGGATTTCTCCAGGAAGCAGGTCCTGGCGGAGGGACTGGCGGACCTTTCCCATTTCCGTCCCCTGTTCCAACACCACAGCGGCTCCCAGTTCTTCCCCTCTCTGGGGATCCTTTACAGGGACTACGCTGGCATCCCGGACTCCAGGCACCTGGAGCAGAGCCTGTTCCACCCGGCTGCAACTGATGGTCAGTCCGCCCTTGTTGACCACCTGTCCCCGGCGGCCCAGGAAGATCAGGTACCCATCTGCATCGAAATATCCCATGTCCTCCAAGGTACAAGGTCGGGGCAGGCCATCTACGCTGTAAGGAGTATCGACGTAGATCAGCCCCTCCCGGATTTCAACCTTCACCCCAGGGCAAGGTTTCCCCACACTCTGAGGGTGGGCCAGCATTTCTTCATAGGTAAGCCAGGTAATATAGTCCAGCTCGCTAGCCCCGTAGTAAAGGAGGATCTGGCTGCAGGGAAAATGGTCTTTCAGGGCCCCGGCCGTCTCTCCGTCCAGCAGCTGGGACCCAGCCAGCACCGTTTTTATCTCCGGATAGGTCCGGTCCATCACTTGGAGCAGCAGTTTCAGTTTCACTGGGACTAAATACAGCAGGGTCACCGGATACCGTTCCAGCAGCGCTTTCCACCGGATGCTCCGGAGGGTATCAGCCACCACCAGGGCAGCTCCGGCGTGGAGGATCTGTGCCCACAGGTTCAGGTTCCCAGTAAAGCTCATGCTCCCTTCACAGAACCCCACCGTATCTCGGTCCACCTGGAATTTTCGGTCCTGTTCTGGAAAGAAATCTCCCCAGCTGGCATAGGTCCGGAACATCAGCTTGGGGAGACCGGTGGATCCGCTGCTCAGGACCCCCATGCACCAATCCGGTGCCGGCACCGGTGCATCTGCACAGCTAGGCCGCAGGGTCCCGTCATCGATCCAGCCGATGCGGCGTACCCGGGCCAATCGGTCCGCCGCTTTTGGGGACAGATCCGGGTGTCCCAGCACCGGCACCCAGCCGGCTCTTTCCGCTCCCAAAAAGGCAATCAGCTGTTCTGCGGGTTTCTGCCGGATGATCAGTACCGTCTGCCGGGAGATGCCCAGTCGTTCCACCCCCTGGGCATATTCTCGGGCCAGGGAGGCCATCCGACCATAGGTCAGGGGCCGTCCTTCTTCCACCAGGCAGGGTTTGTCCGGCTGGATCCGGGCCCATTGTTCCAGTAGGTTTGCATAATCCATGGTTCTTCTTCCTTCTGCTACAGTGTTTCCAGGAGTACTCCGGCTCCCGTTCCCCCGGCACCGGCAATGGCACACAGAGCTTTCTTCCCTACCTGCCCCTCCAGGGCCCCCAGGGCATGGAGCACCAGCACCGCCCCGCTGCATCCATAGGGATGGCCGTAAGCCAGGGCTCCTCCCAGGGGCAGATACCGGTCCGTACAGGTAGGATACTGCCGGGCAAACAGGACGGAGATCACCGCAAAAGCTTCGTTGTATTCAAAATCGTCGATGGCTTCCACCGGCAGACCGGTTTCATCCAGCAGCTTTTCTCCCACGGCCAGAGCTCCCAGAGGACTGAACCGGGGATCCACTCCGGCCGCCGTACAGTGGAGAATCCGGGCCAGGGGTCTCACAGGCCCTCCTGCCCGGCGCCAGGCAGCCAGTTTTTCTCCAGAAGCCAGCACCAGGAACGCCGCCCCATCCTGGGTCAGACAGGTATTAGCCGCCGTCAGGGTAGGGGAGCATTCTCCCGCCAGTTTCCGCTCTTCCGGAGTCAGCAGTGCTTCCGTTTCCTTTCGGATAAACAAGGTAGGCATCCGCCGGGCCAGCCGGCCGTCCATCCGGGGCCGGATGCTTTCATCCCGGGTGCTGCCGAACAGGGACACCACCCAGGGATCCATCCGTCCTTCCCTCCAGGCTTCTGCCGCCTTCCGGTGGCTGCGTACCGCCCACCGGTCCAGTTCCTCCCGGGAAACCCCGTACACCTGGGCCGTCCGTTCCGCCCCTTCCAGCATGGTCCGGGGACTGTGGGTATCCGGAGAAAACTGGGCGGTCATATATCCTTCCGGCGTGTACCGGATATCCCAGGGCTGGTACATCCGTCGGGGCTGCAGAGAGGAAGATTCCACACCCCCGCACAGCACCAGGTCCAGCTGACCGCTGGCAATCTGCCCCCAGGCCAGGGACAGGGATCCCAGAGCGGAAGCACACTGCATATCCAGAGTCATGGCGAGCAGTTCCGCCGGCAGCCCGGCTGTCAGGGCCATGAGACGCATCAGGTTCCCGCCACTGCCTACGGCATTGCCCCCCAGCAGCAGCTGGGCTTCCCGAGCCTCTGGGAGCCGAATGCAAAGCTGCCGGAGAAGAGCGGCTCCCAGCTTCTCCGGCGGTACATTTTTAAAGATTCCATTCTGCAGTCCCAGGTGGCTGCGCAGGCCACCCACCAGGTACACATCCCGAGCCACGGATCAGAACCCGTACCGTTGGAGCCGGTTGGCCAGAAAGGCCGCCAGCACCACTTTCAGCACATCCCCCACCAAGAAGGGAAATACCGCCATCACCAATGTCTTCCAGACTCCCACCTTGGCCACCAGGAACATGCTGATGCAGCCCCCGGCATAGATGATGGGCATGCCCACGCAGATACCGAGGAAGACCAGTTTCCTGAAAGACCGGGTTTCTCCCCGGACGGCACTCATAGCCACCGCCGCGGCCAAAAAGCCCAGATTAAAGCCCCCGGTAGGCCCAAACAGCTTGATCAGTCCGGAGGTCCCACCTACGAATACCGGTACTCCCACCGCTCCCAGCAGCAGATAGATGCCCAGGATGCTCCCCGCCTGTTTTGGCTTCATGAGGAAGGCCACCAGATTCACCATAATGGTCAGGGCCGTCACCATGGCCGGCGTGAAAGGCAGCGGAAAAGAAATGTATGCCGAAACGGCCAGCAGCGCGACACAGACGGCGCTGGCTGTCATCACCCGGATCTGTTCCCGGCTGCTGGTTACGGCCTCGGACGGCTGTAAATTCTCTCTCATTTCGTTCATTGATGTTTTCCTCCTTGATATAGATCATTTCTCCCCCATGGATGGGGGTTTTGAACACCATATGGAGCTGATCCGGCTCTCCCAGACAAACCAGCAGGCACTGCCACAGCAGCAGTCCCGGTACCACCGGATGTGCTCCCTGATGGATGGGATTGGCATCCCCGGTGCGCTGGGCAAAATCGCCCACCTCTTCCGAGGAAAAGGACCGCCAGGGTCCGTATCCTTTCAGAGGACAGGCTTCTTGTTTCTGTAAACTAATTTTATTATAATGGTTTACCTTTGATCCATAAAAAAGCAGCTCTACCTGGAGCGTCCCTACCAGCTGGTCTCCGTCCCAGGCCTCAGCCTGGAGCTGCTGGCTCCGTTTCCCATCCCGGAGACAGTGGTACCGGAACTGACAGTCCGGACTGGCCTTCCGGATCCTGGCATAATGGATCCGGGCGATGAAACTGTTGTCATAACGGCTGCCCCGGAACTGGCCCAGGGCCCGCAGATAGCCTTCTGTATATTCTTTCATAATGGTTTTAGTGTACCGGATTTTTTTCGATTGTTCAACCCTTTTTGAGAAACGGTTAACGTAAGTGAAATGGACGCCTTGCGTCCAGCAGGGACAGAGCCTGACAATATCTGACTCTTTCTTGTGTTTTACAGGTGAAAGTTCTATAATTTGTTCATATCTTCATTTCATACTCAGTGAGGGGGACTTTTTATGACAACCGCAAACCGGTCGGGACGTTCCGCCCTGGCCAACTATCGGGATCCCATTATCCTGATCACCTTCTGCATCCTGGGGGCCATCCTGGGCCTGGTACTGGGAGACAAGGCATCGTTCCTGAAGCCCATCGGACAGATTTTCCTGAACCTGCTGTTCTGTCTCATCGTGCCGCTGATTTTCTTCTCCATTGCCGGGTCGATTGCCAACGCCAAAGACACCGGAAAAGTGGGGAAAATGATCGGATATACCCTGATCATCTTCGTACTCACCGCCACCATTTCCGGGGGCCTGATCCTGCTGGTGACCCATTTCACCGGAGTTCCCACCACCTTTACGGCTCCCGCAGCAGCTGCCCAGGCAGCCGGGAAACCAGTGACCATTGCGGATCAGATTGTCAACACCCTGACCGTGGGAGATCTGCCCCTTTTGATTTCCCGGTTCCACGTGCTGCCGCTGATCATCCTGACCATTTTCTTCGGTATCTGCGTTTCCATGATTGGGGAGGCTGCCAAACCCGTGGTAAACTGGATGAATGCCATGAGCCTGGTGTGCTATAAAATGGTAGCCATTTTGATGAAGGCGGCTCCCATCGGCCTGGGTGCCTATTTTGCGGATCTCACCGGCACCTACGGGATCGATCTGCTGAAGACCTACGGCAGTGCAATGCTGGTATTCTACACCGTGGTCTTTGTGTATTTCTTCGTGTTCCTGGGGTTCTACGCCTGGCTGGCTGCCGGTACCTGGGGCGTGAAGAACTACTTCCGGGTGATCCTCGCTCCGGCTTTGACGGCTCTGGGCACCCGTTCTTCCGCTGCCACCATCCCGCTGCAGATGGAAGCCTGCGACAAGCTGGGGGTGCCCCGGGACATTTCTTCTGTGGTGGTCTCCATGGGGGCTACCTGCCACATGGATGGGGCCTGCATTGCTGTGGTCTATTCGGAAGTCCTGGCCACCACCCTGTTCGGCCATCCTCTGGCAGGGTTTGATTTCATTCTGGCTCTGTTCCTGGGGGTTGCTGCTTCTGTAGCCACTTCCTCCGTACCAGGGGGCGGTGCCGCCGGGGAAACCATGATCGTTTCCGTATTCCACCTGCCGGAAAGCGCCTTCCCCATCCTGCTGATGGTCATCGAACTGTTCGACCCCGGGTGCACCCTGCTGAATTCCTGCGGAGATACGGTGGTTTCCATGCTGATTACCCGGATTTTCCACGGCAAAGACTGGTACAAGAAGAACCTCAATGCCGATGCCGCCGGAAAGGAAGCCCTGACCTATGAACATTGATGCCCGTTATGTGCTGGAAGAACCGGATTACCAGGACGTACCCCTGGCGGATTCTCTGGAGCTGGACCTGCCCATCGAGGGCGACCGGGTGCTGGGGGAAGTGTACCTCCCCTCAGGGATCTATGACGGACCTCATCCGGCAGTGATCCTGTGCCATGGGATCCCCGGCACCACGAACAATGACGACCTAGCTCAGTGCCTACGTCGAATGGGCTGTGTGGTGATCCGTCCCTACCATCGGGGTGCCTGGGGCAGCGAAGGGATCTATTCTTTTTCCCACTGCATCCAGGATGCCATTGTCCTGGCCCGCTGGGCCCGAGAAGACATGGCCAAAGCCTATGGTATCGACCGGGAGAACATCTTCCTGGCAGGTCATTCCAACGGAGGCAACACAGTGCTCAATGCCTCCCGGTACCTGCCCTTTCTCAAAGGCACCGTGGCCTTCTGCCCCTATGACCATCAGGCAGGACTGGAACATATCCCCCACGCACAGCTGAAAGAAATGTTCGCTCAGGTTTCTTCGGTCCTCCATATAGGCCGTTTCGAAGATCTGTGGCAGGACAGCATCCAGCATGCCCGGCAGTGGAGCTTTGTCCAGAACGCCCACCGGTTCCAGGACCGGAACCTGCTGCTGATCGGAGGCAGCCAGGATACGGTAGTCCCTCCGGATTGGATGGTAGAACCTCTGTGGCAGGAGCTGGAAGCCCTGCCCGGTACTGGTCACCACAAAAAAGTGATCCTCCCCGGCAACCACGCCCTGGACACTGCCCGGCTGGAACTGGCCCGGGTGGTGGGAACGTGGATTGAGGAAATGGTAAAAGAGGGGTGAAGATTCACCCCTCCGGCCGCGGACCGCGACCAAAAGAGGCTGTGAAGAAATGAAATTCATTTCTTCACAGCCTCTTTTTTTATCCACTCTTTCAACACAACCGCATTGTTGTGCTCCTGGTCTTTGGCTCCGTACAGTAAGGTTACGGTACCCTGGACCAGGGCTTTTTTTATTTTTTCCAAAAAGACTCCCGCTTCCGGATTGGCTTCCAACTCCTGTATATAACCGGCAGCGAATTCCGGGAACTTTTCCGGATCATGGCCGAAAGCCCGGCGCAAGCCGTTGGTGGGAGCGATTTCCTTCTCCCACCCGGCCAGGGCCGCGGTTTCTTTTTTGATGCCCCGGGGCCAGAGCCGGTCCACCAGGAACCGGCTTCCGTCCGTTTCGGCAGGGGCTTCGTAAATCCGTTTTACCTGCAGCTTTCCCATGGAAAAGCCTTCTTTCTTTTACCGTGCCTGCCGTTTCTCCCGTTCTGCCACCTGTTCGCAGGCTGTCAGAGGATATTCCGCCGAATTGTGGTGGAATTCGATGCAGGGCTCACAGTCCTTGTAACGGGGACAGTGAGTATGGCTGCAGGGGCAGGTTTCCGGGTCGTACAGTTTGATCATGGTTTAGGCTCCGAAGAACAGTTTCATGTCGTCTTCCACGTTGGTGATCCCGGCAATGCCGAAGTTCTTCACCAGCACGCTGGCCACGTTGGGGGACAGGAAGGCCGGCAGGGTGGGTCCCAGATGGATGTTCTTCACACCCAGGTACAGCAGGGCCAAGAGGACGATGACGGCTTTCTGTTCGTACCAGGCAATGTTGAAGATCAGGGGCAGTTCGTTGACGTCAGCCAGACCGAATACTTCCTTCAGTTTCAGGGCAATCAGGGCCAGGGAGTAGGAATCATTGCACTGACCGGCATCCAGTACCCGGGGAATGCCGCCGATGTCGCCCAGATTCAGTTTATTGTATTTGTACTTGGCGCAGCCGGCGGTGAGGATCACCGTATCTTTCGGCAGAGCCTTGGCAAATTCGGTGTAGTATTCCCGGCTCTTCATCCGGCCGTCGCAGCCAGCCATGACCACGAACTTCTTGATGGCGCCGGATTTCACCGCATCCACTACTTTGTCAGCCAGGGCAAAGACCTGTTCATGGGCAAAACCGCCAACGATGGAACCCGTTTCGATTTCAGTGGGAGCCGGGCAGGTCTTGGCCTGGGCGATCAGTTCGCTGAAGTCCTTGTGACCGTTTTCGTCCGCATCAATGTGACGGCAGCCAGGGAAGCCGGTGGCACCAGTGGTCCACAGACGGCCCTTGTAGCTGTCTTTGGGCGGAACGATGCAGTTGGTGGTCATCAGGATGGGCCCATTGAAGCTTTCGAATTCTTCCTTCTGTTTCCACCAGGCGTTGCCGTAGTTGCCGGCAAAGTTCTTGTATTTCTTGAAGAACGGATAGTAATGGGCGGGCAGCATTTCAGAATGGGTGTATACATCCACGCCGGTGCCTTCGGTCTGATCCAGCAGCATTTCCAGGTCTTTCAAGTCATGGCCAGAGATCAGGATGCCCGGGTTCTTCCGGACACCGATGTCTACGGTGGTGATTTCCGGATTGCCGTAAGCGGTGGTGTTGGCCTTGTCCAGCAGAGCCATGCCCTGTACGCCGTATTTCCCGGTTTCCAGAGTCAGAGCCACCAGGTCATCCACGCTCTTGCTGTCGTCCAGGGTAGCAGCCAGTGCCTTCTGGATGAAAGCGTCCACTTCTTCGTCGTCCTGGGCCAGCACATTGGCGTGCTTGCTGTAGGCAGACAGGCCTTTGAGGCCGTAGGTGATCAGTTCCCGCAGGGAACGGATATCTTCGTTTTCGGTAGCCAGGACACCAACGGTTTTAGCTTTGGCGTCGAATTCGCTTTCGCTGCCGTTCCACAGGGCGGCTTCCGGCAGGCTGGAGGTATCAGCCAGTTGGGTCAGCAGATCCGCTTTCACAGCCAGGGTTTCTTTGATCCGGGCAATGATGGATTCCCGATCGAAGTTGGCATTGGTAATGGTGGTGAACAGGTTTACGGTCACCAGATGGTTCACGCTGCGGCTGACGGATTTCCCAGCGGCCCGCAGAGCGGTGGTCACCGCGGACAGGCCTTTGGTGGCATAGATCAGCAGATCCTGCATGGCGGCCACTTCCGGTTTCTTGCCGCAGACACCCATCACCGTGCAGCCTTTGCAGCCGGCGGTTTCTTGACACTGATAACAGAACATCTTGTTTTCCATTTGTATAACTCCCCTTTTCTGATTCAAACTCTCACAGGTTATTTTCTTCACTCGATGGCTCTATTATAGTCCGGTACAGAAAAACAATCCGTTGTTTGAACAACATACTTAAAAATATTTGTCTCGAGTCTCGAGACCAGTATAAGCAAAGTGCTCTGCGCCTTACCCCAGCGCCACATCCAGGGTCATCATCACAGTGAACCCCAAAGCGAAGGTGAGGACGCCGATGTTGGAATGTTCTCCTTCGGACATCTCCGGGATCATTTCCTCCACCACCACATAGAGCATGGCGCCCGCAGCAAAGCTGAGGAAATAGGGCAGCAGATGCCCGATGATGCTGGAGGCCAGGATGGTCCCCAAGGCCGCAAAAGGCTCGACAATACCGGAGAGCACCCCGCCGGCAAAGGCCTTGTGCCGGTTCATCCCCGCCGCCTTAAGGGGCAGGGAAATGATGGCCCCTTCCGGGAAATTCTGGATTGCGATCCCCAGGGACAGGGCCAGGGCACTGCCCAGGGAAATGGAGCCCGGATCCGTGACGAACCCTGCGTAGATCATCCCTACCGCCATCCCTTCCGGGATGTTGTGGAGGGTCACCGCCAGCAGCATCATGGTGGTCCGGCCCAGATGGCTCCGAGGACCTTCCGGTTCATCGGTATTCATGTGGAGATGGGGGATCGCCACATCCAACAGCAACAGGAACAGGATCCCCGCCCAGAACCCCACAACAGCCGGCACAAAGGCAAAATGCCCCAGGGCTGCACTTTCTTCCAGGGCCGGGATCAACAGGCTCCAGATGGACGCGGCCACCATGACCCCGGCGGCAAAGCCGGTGAGTCCCCGCTGGACATTCCGGTGGAGCTGTTCTTTCATGAAATAGACGCAGCCAGCTCCCAGGCTGGTCCCGGCAAAGGGGATCAGGATTCCCTGCCATACCTCTGCACTGATCAATGGGTCACCTCCTTTTTAGTGAGTCCCAAAGGACTCAAATGAGCTCCTTCCCCTCCATGGTCATGGCCAGGTTGCTGAGAGCGTACTGGATTTCCTTTTCCGGATGGACCGCCAGGGCCACATCGGTGGTTTCCACCTTCCGGAGCTTCTTCTTCATGTATTTTCCCGTATCTTTCCGGTACAGGTACATGTCCGCCCCGGAGATCACCCGCAGCAGGGTATCCGGCCCGTCATCATCCCAGCCGCCGTGGAACAGAGGCTGGATGTAGAATTCATCCATGGCCCGGACCACCAGGATCCCCACCACATCGGCGCCGGTCCGGTCCGCAATCTTGTCCATCACTTCTTTTTCGATGGGGTACCCGTCCCCGCCGAACTGATCCAATACCGCACCGGCCCCTTCCGCCGCCTGGGGATCGGGCAGGAAGGCGAACTGGGCACGGGGATAGGCTTGGCGCACCTGGCGCTTCCAGACTTCCTTCATGGAAGCCGTGGCCTCTCCCGTATGGTCATAGACCACAAAGGCGATGTTTTTCCGGGCTAGAGGGTCCGTCCCCGCCGTCTCCGCCGCTTCTGCCGGCACCAGCAGGAACATTCCTCCCAGAGCAAAGCACAGGGTCAGCAGCAGCCTTTTCAGCATTTTCATTTCAATACACCTCCTGGGCTTTTCCACGGGCCAGTTCCAGTCCCAGATGCCGGGCCAGGATCTGTCCCCCATCACTATAGGTATCCATGGGTTTCAGGGCTCCCGGTCTGACCCCCGGTCCGAAGAACAGCATAGGAACATGTTCTCTCGTATGGTCCGACCCTTTCCAAGTCGGATCACAGCCATGGTCCGCGGTGATCAGCACCAGATCTCCGGGCTGAAGCCGGGCCGCCAGTTCCGGCAGCCGCCGGTCGATGGTCATGAGCCCTTCTCCGTAGCCTCTTACATCCCGCCGATGGCCATAGGTAGAATCGAAATCCACGAAATTGGTGAAGATCAGGCTCCCGTCCCCGGCTGCTTCCAGGGCCTCCAGGGTAGCATCAAAGAGTGCATCCAGCCCGGTGGCATGCCAGGCCCGGGTGATGCCCCGATGGGCGAAGATATCCGCGATTTTCCCCACCGCATAGACACCCCCAGCCTTTTCATACACCGCATCCACCAGGGTCTTTTCTGGGGCAGGCACCGCATAGTCGTGCCGATTGCCGGTACGGGTGAATTCCCCAGCTTTTTCTCCCACAAAGGGACGGGCGATGACCCGGGCGATATGGTAGGGCTGGACCAGCTTGTAGGCGATTTCACAAAGTTTGTATAGTTTTTCCAGGCCAAAGGTCTTTTCATGGGCGGCGATTTGGAGCACCGAATCCGCGGAGGTATACACAATGGGCTTGCCGGTGCGCATGTGTTCCTCCCCCAGTTCCTGGATGATCACCGTACCGGAGGCATGCTTTTCTCCCAGCACTCCGGGGAGATGGCCTTCCCGGATCAGCCCGTCGATGATCTCCTGGGGAAAACAGTGGGGTTTGTCTGGGAAATAGCCCCAGTCGAACATCACTGGCACACCGGTCAGTTCCCAGTGGCCGCTGAGGGTGTCCTTGCCGCTGCTGACTTCCCGGGCATAGGTGTAGGCCCCCTCCAGAGGCTCCGGTGCCCCGATGGAAAAGTCCAGTTTCTGTCCAGTGCTCATTCCGTGGGCCAGCTCTAGCCCGTACCGGGCCAGATGGGGCAATGCCAGTAGCGGAGCGGACGGATCTTTGGCCCGTTCTTGGCCGAACCAGCAGGCAATGTGCCCCAGGGTATCCGCCCCCTGATCTCCAAAACGGCCGGCATCTTCCGCGCCGCCGATGCCAAAAGAATCCATCATCAGGATGATGCTGCGTTTCATTTCTTTCCCTCCCTTGCCAATAATTCATTCAATGCCCGGCGGACAATGGTCTGGAACCGGTTCTCCGCCAGCCGGTAGATTTCCGGCGAGGCAATGCTTTCACTTTCCGTCCGCTTGGCCACCACCCCGCACAGGCTGGCCGCCCTTACTCCCAAAGCCTGGGACGTGACGAACACCGTGGCCGTTTCCATTTCATAATTGGTGACTCCCAGCTGCTGCCATTCCTTCATACTGCCCTGGAACCGGCGGAGCACGTAACCGGTGAAGCTGTCATACCGCTCCTGACCGGGCCAGAAAGTATCGGAGCTGCAGCAGATGCCCACTTGGTGAGGGACATTTTCTACCAAAGCTGCATAGGCCAGCAGCTGGGTCAGTTCGAAATCTGCCACCGCTGGGAATTCCAGAGGAGCATAGTGGGTACTGGTACCTTCCAGCCGGACCGCCGCCTTGATGATCACCACATCCCCCAGTTCCAATCCTTCCTGGATAGAACCCGTAGTGCCCACCCGGATCACCCGTTTGATGCCCAAGCGGGCCAGTTCTTCCAGGCAGATGGCGGTAGAAGGACCGCCCATACCGGTGGAACAGACCAATACAGGCTGGTTCTGGACCTGTGTCAGGCAGCTGGTGTATTCCCGGTGGCTGGTGAAATCCACCGTAGGACCCATGGCTTCTGCTAGGGACCGGACCCGTCCTGGATCTCCCGGCAGCAGGGCTGTATCAGCCCCCATCAGCCGTTCCCGGGACAGCTGGGTGTGGTACATGACTTCATGGGGTTCCGCATAATGATGATCCATGGTATCACTTCCTTGGTTGACTTTTGCGCTTTTCCTTTATTATACGAAAGAGCGGGACCCCTGTTCAAGGTCTCGCTCCCCCATTTTTCTACTCTTAGGCTTTTCCTTCTTCTTTTTCCATGGTTTCCCGCACGGATCCTTCGCAGGACCGCATGGCCAGGATGCTTTGTTCAAAGAGTTTATTCAGATCCCAGCCCAGCAGGTCCGCCCCCTGTTGGATCACATCCCGGCTGCAGCCGGCCGCAAAGTGCTTGTCCTTGAACTTTTTCTTCAGGGATTTCACTTCCATATCCTGGACACTTTTGCTGGGCCGCATGAGAGCCGCCGCTCCGATGAGTCCGGACAATTCATCCACCGCATAGAGGACTTTTTCCATTTCCTCTTGGGGTTCCACATCGCTGCACCGAGGCCAGCCGTGACTGGCCACCGCATGGATCAGCCGCTCGTCCCAGCCTTTTTCCTTCAGGATCTCTGCTTCCTTCCGGCAGTGCTGTTCTGGATACTTTTCAAAATCCAAATCATGGAGCAGACCCACCATACCCCAAAAATCTTCTTCTTCTCCATAGCCCAGTTCCCGGGCAAAATACCGCAGGCAGCCTTCCACTGTCAGCCCATGCTGGAGATGGAAGGGTTCCTGATTGTATTCCTTCAACAGATTCCATGCTTCTTCTCTGGTATTTGGCATTTCCTGTCTCTCCTTCCGTGTCATTATCCCTAGTATACCACAGTACATTCCCCATAGGGAAACAAAAATCTCGAAAGAAGCACATTTTTTGCACAAAATCGTTCAAACTGTGTATTTCCATCCCTCGGTTCCCCCACTATAATAGAGGTCTGTAAGGAGTTGATACCCATGCAGGAACAACAAATCAAAAAACTGACCTTGGCAGGGATGTTCGCCGCCCTGGCCTTCGCCTGCTTTTCCTATCTCCGGATCGAAATCCCCATGGGGCTGGGGCTCACTGGGAAAATCTATGTAGGCCACGCCTTCATCCTACTCTCTGCCCTGGTACTGGGGGCGAAATATGGAGCCCTTTCCGGTGCCATCGGCCTGGCTCTGGCAGATCTGCTGGCCGGCTACACCACCTCTGCGCCGCCGACCTTCCTGGCCAAGTTCCTCCTGGGCTGGTCCACCGCCTGGGCTGCCCAGCATCTGTGCCGCCTGGACCAGCAAACAGAAGACAAAGCCCGGCTCCGGGGCGCGGCCCTGGCTGCTATTTTCGGATCCGTGGTCAACGTGGTCACTGAACCCCTGATCCGGTTCAGCTTCAAATTCTTCATCCTGGGGATGCCCCAGCAGATTGCCTATGTAAGCGCCGTGAACTGTGCCGTAAGCATGGCTGTGAGCAATGTAGTGTCCGTGGTGCTGACGGTGGTGTTGTACAAGGTGATGGAGAAAAACATAGGGGCTGTTGCCTGAGCAACATTCCCTGTCATACGTCATACGCCGATGGAAGCCAGCTCCGCTGGCTCCAAATTTATGAAAATCATTTGAATCCTGTAACAGGTTTCTAGATTTCAAAATCAATTTATAAAAATTGATTTCCAAAAGCTTATGACGTATGACATCTGACCTATGACCTATGACAAAAGGGTTGTTGCACATGTGAATAACCACACACGTGCAACAACCCTTTTATTACTTCGCGTAATCCACAGCTCTGGTTTCCCGCACGATGACCACTTTGATCTGTCCCGGATATTCCATATCCTCTTCGATCTTCTTGGCCACATCGTGGGCCAGGATGGTGGCGGCGTCGTCATCCACCTTTTCCGGTTTCACCATGATCCGGATTTCCCGGCCAGCCTGGACGGCATAGCATTTTTCCACGCCGTCGAAGGATTCGGCAATTTCTTCCAATCGTGTCAGTCGTTTCAAATAGGTTTCCAGGGTTTCCCGACGGGCTCCCGGCCGAGCAGCCGAAATGGCATCGGCGGCAGAGACCAGCACAGCTTGGACGGACGTTGGTTCACAATCCCCATGATGGGACATGATGGTGTTGATGACGATATCGGATTCGTGATACCGTTTGGCCACTTCCGCCCCCAGATCCACATGGGATCCTTCCACTTCGTGATCCACAGCCTTGCCGATATCGTGGAGCAGCCCAGCCCGTTTGGCCGAGTTCACATCCACGCCCAGTTCGGCGGCCATCAGGCCGGCCAGATGAGCTACTTCCGTAGAATGTTTCAGCACGTTCTGCCCGTAGCTGGTCCGGTATTTCAGCCGCCCCAGCAGCTTGAGCAGTTCCGGATGGATGCCATGGACACCTACTTCGAAAGTGGCCTGTTCCCCGGCTTCCTTGATTTTCTGATCCAGTTCCTTCTGGGCTTTTTCCACCATTTCCTCGATCCGAGCTGGGTGGATCCGGCCGTCGTTGATCAGTTTCTCCAAGGCGATCCGAGCCACTTCCCGACGCACTGGATCAAATCCGGAGATAATGACGGCTTCCGGCGTATCATCGATGATCAGGTCGATCCCGGTCAGGGTTTCCAGAGTCCGGATGTTCCGGCCTTCCCGTCCGATGATCCGGCCTTTCATTTCATCATTGGGCAGAGGGACCACCGTAACCGTAGTTTCTGCCACCTGATCTGCCGCACACCGCTGGATGGCCAGGGAGATGATTTCCCGGGCCTTCTGGTCCGCGGTATCTTTGGCTTCCTGCTCCATTTCCTTGATCAGGCGGGCTTTGTCATGTTTGACTTCTTCCCGCACATTGTCCAGGAGTTCCTGTTTGGCCTCTTCGCTGGTCAGACCGGAAATCCGTTCCAGTTCCACCATCTGCTGGTCATACAAGGCATCGACTTTAGCCTGGGATTCCCGCAGGCGGTTGCTTTGTTCCAGAAGTTTTTCTTCCTTCTTTTCATAAGCATCCATCTTTTTGTCGACGTTCTCTTCCTTCTGGACCAGACGCCGTTCATTTTTGCTGAGTTCTGCTCTTCTTTCTTTATTTTCCCGCTCCATTTCAGACCGGAGACGATGGATTTCTTCTTTGGCTTCCAGCAGCGCTTCTTTCTTCTTGGCATCTCCCGCTTTCCGGGCATCCTCCAAGATCTGCTTTGCGGTTTCTTCCGCCGAACCGATTTTGCCTTCTGCTACGTTTTTACGAGCCAGATATCCTCCACCAACGCCTAATAAACAAAGGACTACAGCAATGATTACACTAATGGGATCTATGATGAGCACCTCCTCTTTTGCAATTTTTTCATCAAACCCTACTCATACAATAAATAAGGCAACCAGAGGTCGCCTTAACACCCAATGAACGCGATTGGACAGAAATATTTTATAGTATTTTCACAAAGGTGTCAACAAAAAGGGGCTGTTGCATATGCAACAGCCCCTTTTTGGGGATCTCGAGTCTCGAGACCGTTTTTCCTATGAATCCTTTGAAAAATCTTCCAGTGCGCTGGCTATGGCACCGCTTCCGAAGCCCCGGCTGGCCAGCATCCGAGCCAGGGCGGCCTTGGCTTTCCGGGGATCCTCCGGGTATTTCCGCCGGATCCTCTCCCCCTGGGCTTCCGCCAGGGCCAGGGCCCGCTCTGTTTCTTCCTCTTCCGTCACGTCCCCCAGGGCATCCCGGGCCTCCTCACCGGACAGGCACCGCCGGGTGAGCATCAGCCGCAGGTACTGTTTTCCATAGAACTTTTTCCGGCGCCAGGCGTCCAGCACCGAATGGGCACAGCGGAAATCATCCACAAAATGATGCTCCGCCAACTTCTGGATCACTTGGTCCTGGAGTTCTTCCGGGCAACCCCGTTTCCCCAGTTTCTGCCGCAGTTCTCGGATACTGTGGTCCCGGAGGGCCAGTTTATCCAGGCAGTAGTTGTAGGCTTCCGCATGGGTGGTCAGGGATTTTGGGGATTTACTCCACATGGTCTCCGTCCGTTTCCGGAGTCATGAGCAGTCCGTCCGGTTCCTGGGCCGCTTCCTGGACCGGCACCGGTTTCCCGTCCGTCGGCAGCCCGGCCGCCGCCCGGATCTTGGCTTCCACATCAGCAGCCATGTCCGGATGTTCCTTCAGGAAAGTCTTGGTATTTTCCCTCCCTTGGCCGATCCGCTGGTCTCCATAGGAATACCAGGCACCGCTCTTGTTCAGGATGTTGTACTGGACCCCCAGATCCACCAAGCAGCCTTCGTGGGAAATCCCTTCTCCGTACATGATGTCGAATTCCGCTTGTTTGAAGGGAGGTGCCACCTTGTTCTTCACCACTTTTACCCGGGTATGGTTCCCGATGATGTCGTTGCCGCTCTTCAGGCTTTCCACCCGGCGCACATCCATCCGGATGGTGGAATAAAACTTCAGGGCACGGCCCCCGGTGGTCACTTCCGGATTCCCGAACATGACCCCCACTTTTTCACGGATCTGATTGATGAACACCGTCGCCGTCCGGGATTTGGCAATGACCCCGGTGAGTTTCCGCAGAGCCTGGCTCATGAGCCGGGCCTGGAGGCCCACATGGGAATCCCCCATATCCCCTTCGATTTCCGCTTTGGGCACCAGGGCCGCCACCGAGTCGATGACGATGATATCGATGGCACCGCTGCGCACCAAGGCATCACAGATCTCCAGGGCCTGTTCCCCGGTATCCGGCTGGGAAATCAGCAGGTTGTCGATGTCCACCCCCAGGTGCCGGGCATATTCCGGATCCAGGGCATGTTCTGCATCGATGAAGGCCGCATAGCCGCCCCGTTTCTGGGCCTCGGCGATCATATGCAGGGCCACGGTGGTCTTACCAGAAGATTCCGGTCCATAGATCTCGATGATCCGGCCCCGGGGAATCCCCCCGACACCCAGTGCAATATCCAGGGACAGGGCCCCGGTGGGAATGGTTTCGATATTCATTTTGGCGCTGGCGGCTCCCAGTTTCATGATGGATCCCTTGCCGAAATCCTTCTCGATCTGTTTCAAAGCCGCATCCAGTGCTTTATTTTTATCCGCATCCAAACTCATGTTGTCATCTCCTTGTACCGCAATTGCTCTATCTAGTATATAAACATTTGTTCGTAAAGTCAAGCTTTTCGAGGGAGATCTTTTAATTCCTGTTGGGTGAACACGTAGGATTTATTGCAGTACTGGCAGTGGACCTCGGTCTGAGGATCCTGGAGGATTTCTTCAAAGTCTTTCCGGGGCAGGCCGCAGAGCATCCCGGCTACTTTTTCCCGGCTGCAGCCGCAGTGGAAGGAAACAGGATGGGATTCCAGGATTTCCACCGGCAGCCCTTTGGCCACCTTCTGGATCATCCCTTCCGCATCCAGACCGGTCTGGAGCAGCTCCGTCACATAGGGCAGGGTCAGGATGTTGTCTTCCAGGGTCTTGATGGTCTCTTCCGAAGCGTCCGGCAGCAGCTGGACGAAGTACCCGCCGGACACGGCCACGGATCCGTCCTTTTCGATGAGCACACCCAGGGCCACACTGGAAGGAGTCTGTTCGGACACCGCCAGGTACCGGGTGAGATCCGCTGCGATTTCTCCGCTTTTCAGGGTGGAGACTCCGGTGAAAGGTTCTCCCTGGAGAGGGCACCGGGTCACGGTGACCACCCCATAGTGGCCCACGCCGCCGCCCACATCCAGCTTGCCGTTTTTCGGCGGCAGCATCACTTCTGGATGCATCACAAAACCCCGGACCTGATAATCCCGGGCATCGGCCATCACCTGGCCCAGGGGCCCATCCCCCTTGAACCGGACAGTCACCGCTTCTCCGGCCTTCATGGTGGCGGCCAGCAAAAGGGCCCCAGCAGCGGTGCGTCCCAGGGCCGCCGCTGCCAGAGGCGTACAGTGATGGATCTCGTTCATATACTGGGTCAGATGGGTGGTGGTCACGGCATAGATCCGGGCATCCCCGGCAGTGGCCTTGACTAACACGTCTTCCATAGGCACCTCTTACAGTTCCTTGGTCAGGTTGACCATTTCAATGACCGCCATGGCCGCATCGGAACCCTTGTTTCCAGCCTTGGTGCCGGCCCGTTCCACAGCCTGTTCGATGTTTTCGGTGGTCAGTACCCCGAAGGCCGTGGGAACTTCCGTTTCCATGTTCACCAAGGCAACCCCTTTGGACACTTCGTTGCACACATAGTCGTAATGGCTGGTGGCACCCCGGATCACGGCGCCCAAGCAGATGATACCGTCATATTTGCCGCTTTTGGCCATTTTCTTGGCAATCAGGGGGATTTCAAAAGCACCGGGCACCCAGGCCACGGTAATGTCATCCTCATTGGCACCATGCCGGCGCAGGGTGTCTTCTGCCCCGCTGAGCAGTTTACTGGTGATGAATTCGTTGAAACGGGACACCACGATCCCGATTTTCAGACCTTCCGCTAACAGTTGACCTTCTAGAATTTTCATTTTGCATCCTCCACTTTTTCATGTAATTCATGGCCCATCCGGACCTGTTTGGTAACCATGTACCGATGGTTGTAGCAGTTGTCTTTCATGATGATGGGCACGGTTTCTGTAATGGTGATCCCATAACCGGAAAGGCCTGCCCGTTTGGCCGGATTATTGGTCATCAGCCGGATGCTGGTGAGCCCCAGGTCCGCCAGGATCTGCGCCCCGATACCGTAATCCCGCATATCCGGTTTGAAGCCCAGCTTCACATTGGCATCCACTGTATCCAGTCCCTGATCCTGGAGTTCATAGGCCCGGAGTTTGTTGGCCAGGCCGATGCCCCGGCCTTCCTGCTGCATGTACAGCACCACGCCGCAGCCTTCCTTTTCGATCATCTTCAGGCTGGTGGCCAGCTGATCCCCGCAGTCGCAGCGAAGGGACCCCAGGGCATCCCCGGTGAGGCATTCCGAATGGACCCGGACCAGCACATCCTTCTTACCGGCCACCTCCCCTTTGATGATGGCTACATGGCATTTGTCGTCCAGGTCGTTTTCGTAGCCGATGGCCCGGAAGGTGCCGTATTTGCTGGGCAGGGCTACGTTGGCGATCCGATGGACCATTTTCTCGTTTTTCTTCCGGTAGGCAATGAGGTCTGCCACGGTGATGAAGGTCAGGTTGAATTTCTTGGCGAATTCGATCAGTTCCGGAGTCCGGGCCATGGTGCCGTCTGCGCTCATGATCTCACAGCAGATGCCCACTGGTTTCAGTCCGGCCAACCGGCACAGGTCCGTAGTGGTTTCCGTATGGCCGGTGCGCCGCAGCACCCCGCCTTCCCGGCTGCGCAGGGGGAACACATGGCCGGGCCGACGGAAATCTTCCGGTTTGGCGCTTTCATCGGTGCATTTCTTGATGGTGTAGGCCCGTTCCACGGCAGAGATCCCGGTGGTTGTGTCCTTGTGGTCTATAGACACGGTGAAGGCCGTTTCATGGTTGTCCGTGTTGTTGGCCACCATGGGTTCCATCTGGAGCCGGTCCAGGATGGCCCCGTCACAAGGCATGCAGATCAGGCCCTTGGCGTGGGTAGCCATGAAATTGATGTCGTCCGGAGTCACGTACTCCGCACTCATGATCAGATCCCCTTCGTTTTCCCGGTCGGGATCATCGGTCACCAGGACCATTTTCCCGGCCCGGATGTCCGCAATGGCCTTTTCAATGGGAGCAAACTGAAATTTTTTATCCATGATTTTCTCTCCTTACATAAATCCATTTTCGAAAAGGGTGGCTTTGGTCAGCCCCCCAGATTTTCTGGTTTCCAGCATCCGTTCCACATATTTCCCCAGGATGTCCGTTTCCAGGTTCACCTTGTCTCCGGTCTTTTTGAAGCCCAGAGTGGTGAACTGGACGGTGAGGGGAATCAGGGAAACGGAAAAGGTGGTATCCGTCACTTCCGTAATGGTCAGGCTGATGCCGTCGATGGCGATGGAGCCCTTGGTGACCATCCCCCGGAGCAGCTCCGGACTGCAGCTGATGGTGGTGACTTTGGCAATGCCTTCCGGGCGGATCTTCACAATGGTCCCCACCCCGTCCACATGGCCGCTGACAATGTGCCCGTCCAGTCCGTCCCCTACATGGAGGGTCCGTTCCAGGTTGATCCGGTCCCCCTTTTTCAGGGAACCGATGGTGGTCCGCCGGGCGGTTTCCGGCATTACATCCACAGTAAAGCGCTGGCTGTCAAACTTCGTCACCGTCAGGCAGGCCCCGTTGCAGCAGACACTTTCCCCGATTTTCAGCAGGGGCGGAATGGTCTGGGCGGCAATAGTGAGCCGGTAGGAATCCTGTTCCCGGCGCAGGTCCTCCACCTTGCCCAGTTCCGCAATGAGTCCTGTAAACATGGTCTCAGCTCCTTTCCAAGAGACCCGTGACCATCAGGTCCGTGCCGAAGGCTTCATATCGAGGTTCCTGGAGGGTCACCCGCAGGTCCATGGTCCGGGCCCCCCGGCCCCCGATGGCACTCAGGTTCCGCTTGCCTCCGATCAGGCAGGGAGCGATGAAGGCATAGACCCGCTGGGCCAGTCTGCCGTCAAAGAAGGCACCATGGACCTGGCTGCCCCCTTCCACCAGCACGCTGGTCTTTTCCTGCTGTCCCAGTCTGTCCAGCAGGATGCCCAGATCCAGAGCCCCGTTCTTCTCCGGGATCTGCCATACGGTCACCTGGTCCAGGGCCTGGAAGGCCGCCACTTTCTCCCGGTCCGCTTTCAAGGAGGTGATCAGGAGGGTCTTAGCTTCCCCATCGGTGAACACTTTCCGGTCCATGGGCAGCTGGCAGTGGCTGTCCAGGACGATCCGCAGGGGATTCTTCCCTTCCGCCAGCCGGCAGGTCAGGGACGGGTCATCGTTGAGCACCGTGTTCTTCCCCACCAGGATGCAGTCGTAGATGCTCCGGAGTTTGTGGGCATAGGCCCGGGACTGTTCGTTGGAGATCCATTTGGAATCCCCGGAAGCCGTGGCAATCTTCCCGTCCAGGGTCATGGCATATTTCAGGGCCACAAAAGGACGGCCCGTCTTCATCCAGTGCATGAACACTTCGTTCTGCCGGTTGGCCTTGTCTGCCAGCACCCCCCGGACCACTTCCACTCCCGCATCCTGGAGCCTGGCAAAGCCCCGTCCGGACACTTTCGGATTGGGATCGTCCGCCGCTGCCACTACTTTTTTGATGCCCGCCTTGATCAGGGCCTCACAGCAGGGGCCCGTACGGCCATAATGGGAACAGGGCTCCAGGGTCACATAGGCGGTGCAGCCTTCCACCTGGTTCCCAGCATCCGCCATAGCCATGATCTCCGCATGGGGCTGGCCAGCTTTGTGGTGATAGCCTTTGCCAACGATCTTCCCTTCCGGGTTTACGATGACGCAGCCGACCATGGGATTGGGACTGGTGCAGCCCCGGGCTTTTTCTGCCAAGTCCAGGGCCATCTGCATATATTCTTCATCTGTCACAGTTTCACCCGCTTTCAAGATTTGCCAAATACAAAGCCGTGCCATCCAAGGAGGATAGCACGGCAAATACACTTTTCCAGCGCTGTCTTTTCTCATCCAGACTATACTGTCGGTATCGGAATTCCACCGATTCGTGCCGAGGCTCGCGGACTTTACCGCCGGTAGGGAATCACACCCCTCCCCAAAGACAAAACTTATGATGTTGTTCCGGACATATTATATCATATCTGTATGAGATTGCAAGAAGCCAGATACGGCGCCATGCGCCTTGAGAAGCTCATATCGAACCGTAGGGGCCGCAGGCCCGGCGACCCGCTGGATGCACGGACAATCAGCGGTTTGGCGGGCTGCCCGGCGTGCAGCCCCTACAGTATCGCAACGGATCATTGGATTCCAGCCGTCCCGCTCTTCACTCTTCACTCTGCACTCCTCACTGCAATCAGAAGGAATATTCCGCCCCCACGATGATCCGCCGGCCGGGCATGGGATAATTATCCTGGCCGTTCACAACGCCGCCCTGTTCCGCGTAAGCTGCGTTGTTCAGGTTGTAGAAGTTGGCGAATCCGGTCCAGTTCTGATCGAATTTGTACCGGGCAATGAAGTCCATGGTCAGGTACTTGTTTTCGCCATAATTATTCTTGCTGAGTCCATTGGCTGCCCGTGCCCGAAGATCCAGGTTCCATTTGGTATCATGATAGCAGACGCCGGCCTGATAGTAGTTGGGTGCGTAATTGTCATCCCGAATGTATCCATCCGACTTACCTGTTACTCTTACATAGGTATAAGAAGCATCTACATCCCACAGTTTATTCAGTTTGTGTGTTACAGTCAGTGACAAGCCCCGTCTCTTTTCCCGGTCGATGTTCTCCGCATATGCATTATAGACCCAGGGAGAAATCCATTCTTTTCTCCAGTTAAGGGCATTGTGGAGATTGCTGTAGAAGGCGCTGATACCCACATCGGTTTTGGGATCTGCCTTGAAGTTGTAGCCCAAGGAATACACATTCCCGGTTTCAGCCTTCAGATTATCATTCCCCACATATTTCCCCATTCCCCACATACTTAAATCAGAGTAATAATACAGATCATCGATGGTGGGAGTCCGGAACACCTGGTTCCAGGAGAAGTAGGCATTGCTGTCTTTGCTGAACTTCTTGTTGATGGCGGCACTGCCGGTGGTCCGGTTGCCGCTGCGGCTGTGATCGTCATACCGGACGCCAGTGTTCAGCTGCCAGGTGGGAGCAAATTTCCACTGGTCCTGGAGGAAAACAGCCTTGTTGTTGTATCCTTTTTTACCTTTGTAACTGACTTCATTGTGTGCCTTGGCATCCCGGTATTCCAGACCGCCTACCAAGGTGTTGGTATCGGACAGGACGAAGTTCTGCTGGCCTTCGATGCCCCAGTCCGTTTCGTCCATGCTGCCCTGGTTGAAATAGCTGTAGTAGTTCCGGTAGGTCTGGAGATAACCGCTGTTCTTGGCATCTCGGTTCCAGTCGTACCGCAGCCCCACATTGTTGGTCTTTTTATCCAGCTGAGAAGGGAAATAGGAATTGACACTATAGGGATTGTTCCCTTCCATGGTGGAATAATCATAGTTCAGGGTCAGTCCATCGCTTTCCGTAAAGTCGTGGGTCAGTTTCAGGGAAATATTGTCCTGGGTGTAGTTGGACTGTCCCGGCCATTTTTTTGTGTCCCCGTTAGTGTCCTTGTATTTGAAGTAGGACGCCTTATTCCGGCTGGCAGCCACCTGGATGCCGTTTTTGTCCACTTTGCCCCCTACGGACAGCCCCAGATCCTGGTTGCCCCAGGAACCGTAGCCCACCCGGATTTTCCCGGTGGTCTCTTCCGGAGTCTTGGTAATGATATTGATGACACCTCCCACCGCATCAGCCCCGTACAAGGTGGAAGCCCCGCCTTTCACCACTTCGATCCGTTCGATCATATCCACCGGCGGCAGGGTATGGGCATCAAAGGTGGATTTGGCCATGCTGCCCATGCTGTGGTTGAACCGGTGACCGTCCACCATCACCAGCACCCGTTCATCCCCATTGAGCATAATATGGGATTCGTAGGCACCTACACCATTCTGCATCACCCGTGCCCCCGGCACATCCTCCAGGGCATCGGTGACCGTCCGGTAGCCCCGGTCGGAGATTTGCTGGCTGGTGATCACGGTCACATCCGCTGGCGTATCGGCTTTGGTGTTCTTCAGCCGGTTGGCCGTGATGACGACGGTTTCGTCTTTGCCTTCCACAGGGGCATCCGCTGCCCAGGCTGCTGCAGGGCTCCCCAGGACCACTGCCGTCAGCACAGCCCCAGCCAATTTCCTGTTCCACACTTTTTTCATCCTAAAACTCCCTTTCCTCTTCACGAAATATTCATCTAACAGTGTACCGTAAAAAAGAAGATTCGGCAAATAGGGGGAAGTTATGGAGTGGTATAGATTGGGGCTATATCAAAAAGAAGGGGGTGTGAAAAAAATTCACACCCCCGGTCTCATAAGCCGCATAGCGGCTCGGTCTCGGGTCTCGAGTCTCGAGTCTCAAGCCGAATGAGAAATTTGCAAGCAAATTTTTTGAATGTACAAACCCTAATCTGCTAACGATAAGATATTCGTTTCTATATCCAGCACGATACTGCTTCTACACCTTCAAAAGAACCTGGCCATGGGGACAGGTTCTATCCAACGGCTCGAGACTCACGACTCGAGACCCGAGACCTCAAAAAGAGGCTGCTGCTTATGCCGCAGCCCCCTAATAACTTACATGCATCAGATACAGCCCCTGGGCCGGAGCGGCCATGCCGGCCTTTTTCCGGTTCCGGGCGGCCATCACTTGGGCAAAATCGTCCTCGTTCCACTGGCCCGTGCCCACCCGGACCAGACAACCTACGATGTTCCTGACCATGCGGTACAGGAATCCGTCCCCGGTGATGGTGAAGGTGTACAGGTCCCCATCCTGGACCCAATGGGCTTCGGTCAGAGTCCGCACCGGCGAGGTATCCTGGCTCCCCTGGTTCTTGAAGGAGGTGAAGTCGTGCTTTCCCAAGAGCAGGGCTGCCGCCCGGTTCATGGCCTCCACATCCAGCTTCTCCCTGATCTCCCAGGTGGTGTTCCGCTGGGTAGGATCCGGCAGGGGGGAATAATAGATTTTATACTGATAGGTCTTGTCCACCGCATCGAATCGAGCATGGAAGCCGTCCCGGACCACTTCCGCTTCCCGGATGGCGATATCCGGCGGCAGATGGGGTTCCAGGGCCCGACGGTAGTTTTCCGGGGGGATCCGAGAACTGGTAGCAAAGGAAATCACCTGGCCCAGAGCATGGACCCCGGCATCGGTCCGGCCGGCGGCTTTGATCAAGATGGGTTCCTTCAGTACTTCTGTCAGTGCCTTTTCCAGCACCTGCTGGACCCCTACCCCGTTTTTCTGCCGCTGGAACCCCTGATATTGGGTTCCGTCATAGGCCACGATAGCTTTGATGGTCCGGATCATGCGGGCATCCCCCAGCGCAGGAAGGCCAGCAGCCCGAACAGGGCCAGCATCACCAGTCCGGTCAGGGCATCGGCTTTGCCGTAGACCAGTTCATGCATCCGGGTCCGCCCTTCCCCGCCCCGGTAGCATCGGGCTTCCATGGCCAAGGCCAGTTCATCCGCCCGCCGGAAAGAAGAGATGAACAGAGGGATCAGGATGGGCAACATATTTTTGGCCCGTTTCATGATATTCCCAGAGGAAAAATCCGCGCCCCGGGACATTTGGGCCTTCATGATCCGGTCCGTCTCTTCCAGCAGGGTGGGAATGAACCGGAGGGCGATGGTCATCATCATGGCCAGTTCGTGGGCCGGCACCCCGATTTTCTTGAAGGGCCGGAGCAGCGATTCAATGCCGTCCGTCAGCACAATAGGAGAAGTGGTAAAGGTCATCAGAGACGACACCAAGAGCAACAGCACCAGCCGCAGGGACATCTTCACCCCCAGCACGATCCCTTCTTTGGTGACGGTGAGGAACTTCCAGTGCCACAGGACTTCTCCCGGATCCGTGACAAAATGGATCACCATAGTCAGCAGGATGATGATCCACAAAGGCTTGATGGACCGGATCAGCAGCCCCGCCGGCAGTTTGGCCAGCGCAGCCCCCACCACGATGAACCCGATGAGGATCCCGTAAGAAAGAGGCGAAGTAGCCAGGAACACCATGACCATATAGAACAGTACTGCCAGGATCTTGGTCCGGGGATCCAGCCGATGGATACAGGAATTCCCAGGATAGTACTGTCCCAGGGTAATGTCTGTCAGCATGTCTTCCACCCCTTTGCTCTATCAATGGCCCGGATCAGTTCTTCCTTGGTGAGGGGCGTCCCTTCAATAGGCAGGCCCTGGTTCCGGAGTTCTTCTGCTAACTTGACGCTTTCCGGCACATCCACAGAAAGGGCTTCCAGTTTTTCCCGCTCATGGGTGAACAGGTCCCGGGCCGGTCCATCCAGCTGGAGTCGGCTGTCGCTCATGACCAGGAGCCGGCTGGCGTACTGGGCCGCTTCTTCCATGCTGTGGGTGATCAGCAGCACACCCATTTTCCGTTTCTCAAAGATTTTCTGGAGCTGGCCGAAGATGCTGTCCCGGCTGATAGGATCCAGCCCGGCACTGGGTTCGTCCATGATCAGGTAATCCGGTTCCATGGCTACCACCCCGGCAATAGCCACCCGGCGCATCTGGCCCCCGGAAAGCTGGAAGGGCGACCGCTGGGCAAAGGTGTCGAAATCCAGGTCCACGAATTCCATGGCGCTGCGCACCGCTTCTTCCACTTCCGGTTCCGTCTTTCCCTGGTTCCGGGGCCCGAAAGCAATATCTTCATAGATGGTTTCTGCAAACAGCTGGTGTTCCGGATACTGGAATACCATGCCCACCCGGTTCCGGGCCGCCTTGGCTTCCGCTGTCTTGGCCGCCAGGTCCACTCCATCCACCAGCACTTTCCCCGCCATAGGATGGAGCAGTCCGTTAAGGTGTTCCGCCAGGGTGGATTTGCCGCTGCCGGTATGGCCGATCAGAGCCACGAACTCCCCTTTTTCCAGGGTAAAGCTCACATCATCCAGGGCCTTCTTTTCCAGGCTGGTGTGGGTCATATAGGTATAGGAGATATGGTCTACTTGGATGGACATAATGCTTCACACAACTCCTTATGGGTAATGATGGGCGGCAGCTGATGGCCCTGTTTGTCCAAAGCATCCGCCACTTCCGCCGCCAGGGGACATTCCAGCCCCAGGCCCCGGATCCGGTCCACTTGAGTGAACACTTCTTTGGGAGTCCCTTCCAGGACGATTTTCCCTTTTTCCATGGCGATGACCCGGTCGGCCAGGATGGCTTCTTCCATTTTATGGGTGATGTACACAATGGTGATGTGCTTTTCTTTGTTCAGCTTCAGTACCGTAGAGACGATTTCCTTCCGGCCTTTGGGGTCCAGCATGGCAGTGGGTTCGTCAAAGACGATGCACCGGGGTTCCAGGGCTAGCACTCCAGCAATGGCCACCCGCTGCTTCTGGCCCCCGGACAGACGGTGAGGAGCCCGCTTGGCATAATCCAGCATATCCACGGTCGCCAGCGCTTTTTCCACCCGGGGACGGATTTCCGGACTGGGGACGCCGATATTTTCCAGCCCAAAGGCCACATCTTCCTCCACAATGGCCGCCACGATCTGGTTGTCCGGATTCTGGAACACCATGCCCACGGTCTGGCGTACGGGCCAGAGATTCTCTTCTATGGCGGTATCCAGGCCTCCCACCAGACAGTGTCCGCTGGTAGGTGTCAGGAGACCGTTGAAATGACGGGCCAGGGTGGATTTACCGCTGCCGTTGGTCCCGATAATGGCGACAAATTCGCCGGGGGCAATGGACAGATTGATGCCCTGGAGTGCGGTCATTTCCTGATTTTGCCCATCCACATAGGTATGGGTCAGCTGCTTCGTTTCAATGATCGGTTCCATATCTTCCTCCATAAAGATAAATTATAGCTTTGTTTACGGCTGTCCGTCAAATAAAATAAAAGAAAGACTGCAAAAGAAGCCGACAGGTCTTTGTCGTCATTCTTTCACAGTCTTCCAGGAAAACATAAAGCTTTACAGGATCCCGGCAGGAAGTGCTATACCCACGCCCGGTCCAAACGGCAGGCCCAGGGCCATCCAGATGATCAGGAAGATGATCCAGGCGATCTGCAGGACTATCGCAATGGGGATCATATTGGAAATCAGTGTCCCGATAGCGCAATCCGGCATATATTTTTCCTGAGCCACACTGAGGATCATCCAGATATAGGGACTCATGGGCGTAAAGCAGTTGCCCGGGGAGTCACCCAACCGATACAGCAGCTGGGTAAAACCAGGATGGTAGCCCAGCAGCATGAACATGGGTACGAAAATCGGGGCAAAGATAGCCCACTTGGCCGAACCAGAAGAAACGAAGATATTCACGATAGCCGAAATAATGATGAAAGCGATGCACAGGGGAATCCCCGTAAAGCCCACACCTTTCAGGAAGTTGGCTCCGCTGATAGCCAGCAAGGTTCCCAGTTTCGTCCAGTTGAACAAACCCTGGAACTGCCCGCAGAAGAAACAGAATACCACATAGGCACCCATGCCGCTCATCTGCTTCACCATGGCAGAGTTGATGCTCTTCACATTGGTGAATTTTCCTGTAGTGATCCCGAATACGATACCGGCAATGCTGAACATGAAAAACAGCAGCGGGATCAGCCCTTTCAGCATCAAAGAGCCCACCACGGTCACCCCGTCTTTGGACAGGATGCTGGCTTTGAATCCTACCACAACGATGGCCACGTAAATCAGGACGGCCAGTCCGGAACGGTGCAGCCCTTTGAGTTCCAGTGGGGTCACTTCATCCATCATTTCTTCCTCTTCCGCCCCTTCATACTGAGGGAAACGAGGTTCGATGATATGGATGGAGACCCAGCCGATGGCGGCAGCACACAGGAAGGTAGAAGCCATCATGAAGTACCAGTTGCAAGTCACATCCACCACAAAAGCCCCGGGGCTGCCCAGGAACGCATCCAGAGCCTGGTTGGTCAGTCCTTGGAGCAGAGAGTCGGTGCCAGCGACCAGCAGGTTGGCGGTGAATCCGGCCTGGGCTCCGGCATACCCTACCATCATGCCCACTACCGGGTGTTTCTTGACCCCGATATACACAATGGCTGCCAAAGGAGGGATCACCACCATGGCCGTATCCGAAGCGATATTCCCGCAAGTCCCTAGGAAAGCGATCAAATAGGGCACCACTCCAGGCGGTACATTTTTCAGAGACCGTCTCAGCATAGCGACCAGCATGCCTGATTCTTCACAGAATCCGATGGCCATGGTCATGGTGATCACCAGTCCCAAAGGTGCAAACCCTGTGAAGTTCTTGACCAGATTGGTCAGCAGCCACTGGACCCCAGCTTTGGAAAATAGATTCTGGGAGACCACGGCTTTCCCCGTGGCGGGATTGGTTAGGCTGAAGCCCGTACTGGTGAGCCCAGCTCCGATGACGGCTGTAATGAGGAATAAGACCACGAACAGGATAGCGGGCGGCGGCAGTTTGTTGCAAACCGTTTCGATAGTATTCAGGAAACGGTCCACCCAGGTTTTCTTGACTGCATCTTTTGCAACCATTGATTGACAACCTCCTTAAAAAATATTTACCCAATACAGTACCGGAAATACTGCATTACAGCCAAAAGAACATCAAACATTTTTCATCTGTATTCTCCAATCGTTTATATAATATCATGCTGGGACAAAGCTTGTCCAGCGCTTCTTTCTCCTGGACGGGCTGACTTTTACCATGTTATAATTTGAACAAGTTTTTTCTTATATTTTTGTAATCCAAAAGAGGTGGAATGGTAAAATGGATGAAATAGTGATACAAATCTTTCCTAACATGACCCTATGGAAGCTACATTCTTCCAAAGAATACCTGATTTTTTTCCTGCTTTTCCTGTCAGGATGCCTTTTTTTCCAAAGGTGGATCCACCGGATCCGAAAGGCCCGGACACCGAAAGGTGCCAAGGATCGTGTCATAAAAGCAGTGAAATCAGGATCTCGAGGCCATTATCGCAGTCTTTCCTGCACAAATGGGGTATTATCTCCTGAATTGACCTATATCCTCCTTCCCCATGATGTCCTTCTCCTTAAGATCCTATCCAAGGGATATCGGATAGAAGGTTCGGAACGTAGTGAACAATGGATATTAAAAGATAATTCTGAAATCATCCGGATCACCAATCCACTTGCCTTTTTGAAGGAAGAAAAAGAAAAGCTGGGAAATCTGCTGAAAACGGCCAAAACTGCTCCCTTTGAAGTCCATGTTTTTGTCATTGCAGCTGATAATTATGCTGATCCTGTCTTCCAGCTGGCTGCACCTGCTCGGGCCAAGACCTTGAGCCTGCCAGAGCTGAAGCGTTGGATCCGGCAGCGGAACCTAGATCCCCTGCCCGAAGAAAAGCAGCAGGAAATACTGGTATTACTGCAATAAAAAAGGGAATGTGAAGAAATGAAAATTATTTCTTCACATTCCCTTTTTATTTTGCTTATTCCTCTGCAGGCTGTTCTGCCAGAGTTTCAGCCGGTTCTTCGCTGACTTCCATCGGACGATGGAGTTTCAGCTGGATGTTCCGGTATTTGGACATACCCGTACCGGCCGGGATCAGTTTCCCGATGATGACGTTTTCTTTCAGGCCCAGCAGCGGATCCACCTTGCCTTTGATAGCGGCATCCGTGAGGTTCCGAGTGGTTTCCTGGAAGGAAGCAGCGGACAGGAAGGAATCGGTAGCCAGAGAAGCCTTGGTGATCCCCAGCAGGATGGGATGACCGACTGCCGGCTGTTTCCCTTCAGCCAGCACTTCGTCGTTCTCATCTTCGAATTGGGCGATATCCACCACGGAGCCCGGCAGCATATTGGTGTCGCCGGCTTCGTCGATCTTATACTTCCGCATCATCTGACGGACCATGACTTCCACGTGCTTATCGTTGATTTCCACGCCCTGGGACTTGTAGACGCCCAGTACCTGCTGTACCAGATAATGACGGGTAGCAGCCGGACCGGAGATCCGCAGGATGTCATGGGGGTTCAGGGAACCTTCGGTGAGGCGGTCGCCCACTTCCACTTTATCCCCTTCTGCCACATGGATCTTAGCCCCGTAAGGAATATGGTAAGATTCATCCGTTCCATCTTCCTTATGGATGATGATGAACCGGCCTTCTTCCTTTTCCTGGATTTCCACAGTACCAGCCACTTCCGTGAGGATACCGGGATGTTTCGGTTTCCGGGCTTCGAACAATTCTTCGACACGGGGAAGACCTTGGGTGATATCATCAGCACCAGCAACACCGCCGGTGTGGAAGGTTCTCATGGTCAGCTGGGTACCCGGTTCGCCGATGGCCTGGGCAGCGATGGTCCCGACAGCTTCGCCCACTTCCACCTTCTTGGCCGTAGCCAGGTTCCGGCCGTAGCAGGCACGGCAGACTCCGAAATGGGATTTGCAGGTCAGTACAGAACGAATCTTGACTTTCTCCCGCAGGTCGGCGATTACATCGGCCATATCTTCGGTGATGTAATCGTTGATATGGTAGATGACCTTTCCTTCTTTGTCGGTGATATCTTCGGCCAGGGTACGGCCTACCAGACGATCCCGGAGGGATTCCAGCACCGTGCTCTTGTTCTTCCCGGAAGTAATGGCTTCCACATAGACCCCATCCACTTCGTTGTTCCGGATTTTCAGCTCTTTGACAGTCCCGTCTTCCAGGATCTTTTCGATCACGTCAGCGGTGAACTTGTCACCGGCCTTGGCCAGGACTTCATCCTTCTCATTGACGATATCTTCTTCCACCTGTTTGTCCAGGAAATGGTGGGTCATATGTTCCCGGAAAGCCGCTTTCACTTTTTCTTCCGGCACGTTGATTGCCAGGGTTTCCGGTTCTTCATTGCTTTCTTCGTCAGCCGGATACAGGCTGATTTCCAGTATCTTGGCTGCCATCAGGCGGTCGAAGACTTCTTCGCTGACCACCGTATCGGCTTCCGCCAGGATGGAATCGTCTTCCGGATCCATCACGCTGGCAGCCAGGGTACGGCCTACCACATATTCCTTCAGCTTGTGCTGGCTGGAACCCAGGACGGCTTTGCAGAAACGGGCCCGTTCCCGGACCAGGTTCATGCCGGTCACATCGCAGTCGTCTTCCCGGACGATGACATCCTGGGCCACGTCTACCAGACGGCGGGTCAGATAACCGGAGTCAGCGGTACGCAGGGCGGTATCGGTCAGACCTTTCCGGGCACCGTGGGAAGAAATGAAGTATTCCAAGATGGTCAGGCCTTCACGGAAGTTGGATTTGATAGGACGGTCGATGATCCGACCGGAAGGGTCAGCCATCAGACCACGCATACCAGCCAGCTGACGGATCTGCTGCACGTTACCGCGGGCACCGGAATTGGCCATCATGTATACAGGGTTGAAAGGATCCATGGTGTGTTTCATCAGGGCGTTGGCCACGTCTTCGGTGGCTTTATCCCAGATGGCGATGACCTTACGGTACCGTTCGTCATCGCTCATGAGACCACGGTTGAAGATGGTTTCCACTTTATCGACCTGCTTTTCAGCGGCGGCCAGGATGGAAGCCTTTTCTTTCGGGATCTTGATATCGGAAGCGGC
This sequence comes from Acidaminococcus nyctereutis, assembly GCF_052216985.1. Taxonomy (NCBI): domain Bacteria; kingdom Bacillati; phylum Bacillota; class Negativicutes; order Acidaminococcales; family Acidaminococcaceae; genus Acidaminococcus; species Acidaminococcus nyctereutis. Next base: position 22,413 of record NZ_JBQOUY010000004.1, on the reverse strand, counting down.
GATAGACAGACCGGATTTGCAGGCGTTGTCATAGCCCAGCTTCTTGACGATATCCAGAACCCGGGCGGTGCCGAAGTTGCCGTACAGCTTGTGGGCTTTGGCTACCAGACGGCCCAGTTCCTTCTTATCGATCAATTTGCCCAGGAGCCAGGTGCCGTCTTCCTGTTTGGAGTAATACCGCATTTCTACAGGCAGTTCACTGTTGTAGATGATATTCCCCATGGAAGTGGTGACCAGGCTTTCCCCTTTATCCGAGGTTTCCGGGAAGATTTCCGCATTGGGCACCTTCACCTTGATCCGGGCCTGGAGATCGATCACATGGTTGAAATAGGCCAGACGGGCTTCATCGAAACTGATGAACCGGCGGCCTTCTCCCTTGGCTCCATCTTTGAAGATGGTCAGGTAGTAGGCCCCCAGCACCATATCCTGGGTAGGAACGGTGATGGGTTTCCCGTCTTTGGGAGCCAGGATGTTGTTGACGGACATCATCAGCACCCGTGCTTCGGCCTGGGCTTCAGCGGACAGAGGCAGATGGACAGCCATCTGGTCCCCGTCGAAGTCGGCGTTGTAAGGGGTGCAGACCAGAGGATGCAGCTTGATGGCCCGGCCTTCGGACAGGATCGGTTCGAACGCCTGGATACCCAGTCTGTGCAGGGTCGGGGCACGGTTCAGCAGCACAGGATGTTCTTTGATCACGTCTTCCAGTACATCCCATACAGCGTTGGTAGCCCGTTCCACCATCCGTTTGGCGCTCTTGATATTAGTGGCAGCGCCAGTTTCCACCAGACGCTTCATCACAAAGGGCTTGAACAGTTCCAGGGCCATTTCTTTCGGCAGGCCGCACTGGTGCATCTTCATTTCAGGCCCGACCACGATTACGCTACGGCCGGAATAGTCCACCCGTTTCCCCAGCAGGTTCTGACGGAAACGGCCCTGTTTCCCTTTCAGCATATCGGACAAGGATTTCAGAGGACGGGTACCAGGGCCCGTTACGGCACGGCCGCGGCGGCCGTTGTCGATCAGGGCATCCACCGCTTCCTGGAGCATCCGTTTTTCGTTCCGGACGATGATATCCGGAGCCTGGAGTTCCTGGAGCCGTTTCAGACGGTTGTTCCGGTTGATGACCCGGCGGTACAGGTCGTTCAGGTCACTGGTGGCAAACCGGCCGCCGTCCAGCTGAACCATAGGGCGCAGGTCGGGAGGGATGACCGGGATCACGTCCATGATCATCCATTCCGGTTTGTTGCCGCTCTTCAGGAAGGCTTCGCACACATCCAGGCGGCGGACGATGTTCCGTCTCTTCTGGAGGCTGGTTTCGGTCTTCAGGGCAGCCCGCAGTTCTTTGGTCAGTTCTTCCACGTTGATTTCATGGAGCAGTTCCTTGATGGCTTCTGCCCCCATGCCTACCCGGAAGGTAGGACCGTATTCATCCAGTTTTTCCTGGTATTCCGCTTCGGTGAGCAGCTGTTTCTTGGTCAAGTTGGTATCACCGGGATCCAGGACGATGTAGCTGGCAAAGTACAGGACTTTTTCTAGGGCTCTCTGGCCGATGTCCAGGATGGCCCCCATCCGGCAGGGGATTCCTTTGAAATACCAGATGTGAGAGACAGGAGCCGCCAGTTCGATGGACCCCATCCGGTCACGGCGGACTTTGGAGCGGGTGACTTCGACGCCGCATTTGTCGCAGACCACACCCTTATAGCGGATGCGTTTGTACTTGCCGCAGTGGCATTCCCAGTCTTTGGTAGGCCCAAAGATCCGTTCACAGAACAGGCCGTCCCGTTCCGGTTTCAGGGTTCTATAGTTGATGGTTTCCGGTTTGGTCACTTCCCCGTGGGACCAGGCTCTGATCTTCTCCGGAGAAGCCAGACCGATTCTCATAGAATGAAATTTATTTACGTCCAACAAGAGCACTCACTCCTTCCTACTCTGCATCAGACCCGTTGTCATCGCTGTCATCATGGGAATCGTCCAGATCCATGTTCCCGATATCGGCAATCACATCGAAGTCGCTGCCTTCCGGTTGGTCTTCATCCGGGCTCAGTTCTTCTTCTCCGCTCTGGGCAGGGTTCTCTTCCCCTACATTGGCCGCGGTATGGGGAGCCTTATTGGCCATATCCATATCCAGTTCTCTGGCGATATCACCCATTCCGATATCTTCGTCTTCGTCATCCAGATCGATTTCATCATCGTCTTCATCCAGTACCTGGATATCCAGACCGATGCTCTGCATTTCTTTCACCAATACCTTGAAGGATTCAGGCACACCCGGTTCCGGGATGTTCTCGCCTTTTACGATGGCTTCATAGGCTTTCACACGGCCTACCACGTCATCGGACTTCACGGTAAGGATTTCCTGCAGGGTGTAAGCGGCCCCATAGGCTTCCAGGGCCCACACTTCCATTTCCCCGAATCTCTGGCCGCCGAACTGGGCTTTACCACCCAAAGGCTGCTGGGTAACCAGGGAGTACGGACCGGTGGAACGAGCGTGGATCTTATCAGCGACCAAATGGTGGAGCTTCAAGTAATAGATACAGCCTACGGTGACCGGGTTGTCGAAGGGTTCCCCGGTACGGCCGTCATACAACGTGGTCTTCCCGCTGGGATCCACACCGGCCAGCTGCAGGGTCTTTTCCATGTCATCTTCCCGGGCGGAATCGAACACAGGCACTGCCACGGGCACTGCATGGTCCACAGTTTCCGGCATGCCGTATTTATCCACATCATAGCCGGCTTCTTTCAGTTCGCCAGCCAGTTTCGGGTCTCCAGATTCGATCCGCATGCCCAGGGCACAGGCAGCCCAGCCCAGATGGGCTTCCAGGATCTGCCCGATGTTCATACGGGAAGGCACGCCCAGAGGGTTCAGCACGATCTGGACCGGTTCCCCGTTGGGCAGGAACGGCATATCTTCTCGAGGCATGATCCGGGAAACGACACCCTTGTTCCCGTGACGGCCTGCCATCTTGTCTCCTTCACTGATCTTCCGTTTCTGGACAATGTGGACCCGTACCTGTTTGCTCACGCCAGGGGGCAGTTCATCGCCGTTCTCCCGGGTGAAGATCTGCACGCTGACGATGATCCCGGATTCCCCATGGGGTACCCGCAGGGAGCTGTCCCGGACTTCCCGTGCCTTTTCGGCAAAGATGGCCCGGATCAGCCGTTCTTCCGCACTCAGTTCCGTTTCCCCTTTGGGGGTGACTTTCCCAACCAGGATATCCCCAGGGCGGACTTCCGCACCGATGCGGATGATCCCGTCTTCATCCAGATCCTTCAGGGCTTCTTCCGAAACGTTGGGGATATCCCGGGTGATCTCTTCCGGCCCCAGTTTCGTATCCCGGGCGTCGCAGTTGTATTCTTCGATATGGATGGAAGTGAAGACGTCTTCCTTCACCAAATCCTCGCTGAGGAGTACAGCGTCTTCGTAGTTGTAGCCTTCCCAGGGCATATAGGCGGCAATGGCGTTACGGCCCAAGGCCAGTTCGCCGTGATCCGTAGCAGGCCCGTCAGCCAGGACCTGGCCTTCTTCCACCTTGTCTCCCTTGAAGACGATGGGTCGCTGGTTCACGCAGGTGCTCTGGTTGGAGCGTTTGAATTTCAGTACATTGTATTCATCCACACCGGCGCCGTCGGCACGGGTAACGATGATCTTGTCGCCGCTGACGTATTTCACCGTCCCGGCGTGTTTGGCCAGGATGCAGACACCGGAGTCCACGGCCACTTTGTATTCCATCCCAGTCCCGACCACAGGAGCTTTGGGATTCAGCAGAGGCACTGCCTGCCGCTGCATGTTAGCCCCCATCAGAGCACGGTTGGCATCGTCGTTTTCCAGGAAAGGAATCAGGGCTGCAGCGATGGACATAACCTGTTTCGGGGATACGTCCATGAAATCTACCCGGCTGGGCGGAATGGACAGTACGTCGTTCCGTTCCCGGCAGGTTACGTGGCTGTTGACGAAGGTCCCGTCATCATTCAAGGGTTCGTTGGCCTGTGCCACGATGTAATTGTCTTCTTCGTCTGCCGTCATGTAGACGATTTCATTGGTGACCTTGCAGGTCTTCTTGTCTACTTTCCGATAAGGAGTTTCAATGAAGCCATACCGGTTCACCACCCCGTAGGCAGCCAGAGATCCGATCAGGCCGATGTTGGGGCCTTCAGGGGTTTCGATAGGACACATACGGCCATAGTGGGAAACGTGCACGTCACGGACTTCATAACCGGCTCTTTCCCGGGACAAACCGCCAGGCCCCAGGGCGGACAGACGGCGTTTGTGGGTCAGTTCCGCCAGAGGGTTGTTCTGGTCCATGAACTGAGACAGCTGGCTGCTGCCGAAGAATTCCTTCACAGCGGCCACCACTGGACGGATGTTGATCAGTGCCTGAGGCGTGATCACATCGGCATCCTGGAGGGTCATCCGTTCCCGGATCACCCGTTCCATACGGCTCAGACCGATCCGGAACTGGTTCTGGAGCAGTTCCCCTACGCAACGGACACGCCGGTTGCCCAGATGATCTATGTCGTCCTTGCCTTCCATGCCGTCGATCACATTCAGCAGATAAGCAAAGGAAGCGATCACATCGGCGGGCGTAATGACCCGGACGGAAGCATCGATATCTTTGGTGACAATGATCCGTTCCGGTTTTTCCTGGTATTTCACCCAGACTTCTGCATAGCCGGGCTGGCTGTAGATGCCGCTCTGCTCGATCTTATCGATTTCTTCATCCCCGATGATGGTACCGGCCGGCAGGACCACTTCGCCCTGGCTGCCGTCAGGATTTTCAAAAGCGATGGGAGAAGTCAGTTCCTTACCCAGAAGACGCTGGCGCCAACCCAGTTTCTTATTGACCTTATAGCGGCCCACATTGGCCAGATCATACCGCCGGTTGTCAGAGAAGATGTTCTTGATCAGCTGGGCGGCATTTTCCAAGTTGGCCGGTTCGCCCGGACGCAGTTTCCGGTAGATTTCCAGCAGGGCATCGTCTTCATTTTTGGTGGTATCCTTGGCCAGAGTCGCTACCAGGAAAGGATGTTCCCCGAAGGTCCGGATGATATCATCATTGGTAGGCAGCCCCATGACACGGAGCAGTGCTGTAGCCGGCAGTTTCCGGGTCCGGTCCACACGGGCGTAGATGATGTCGTTCAGGTCGGTTTCATATTCGATCCAGGCACCCCGGTTGGGGATCACCGTGGTCCCATAGAGGAATTTCCCCATGGGATCCATGTCTTTGGCGTAATAGACTCCGGGAGACCGGACCAGCTGGCTGACGATGACCCGTTCCGCCCCGTTGATGACGAAGGTCCCGGTATCGGTCATCAGAGGGAAATCCCCCATGAAGACAGTGGATTCCTTGATTTCTCCCGTATCCTTATACAACAGACGGACATCTACATTCAGGGGTGCTGCATAGGTGGCATCTTTTTCCTTGCAGGTCTCGATGTCATACTTAGGGTCCCCAATGGTGAAGTTTTCAAAACTCAGTTCCAGGTTATCCGTAAAATCCTTGATGGGAGAAACATCCTTGAAAACGTCGTGCAGTCCTTCTCTTATGAACCACTCATAAGATTTTCTCTGCAGGTCGATCAAATGAGGCATTTTCAGGACTTCTTTGATCCGCGCATAACTGTACCGGATGCGGTCGCCATTATGTACCGGCTTAAACATGTGGTCTCTCACTCCTTTTCTCTAGGCAGGTATTCGAAGAAAGTACTAAGAATCTATTACACAAAAAAAACAAGGCAGTCAACACAATCAAGATTGATCAGCCTTGTATCCTGCAATGTCTCTCAGTCAGCATTTCGTGCTCCTCTCCTCACTTGAGCGGGAACGCGATGTCCAACCACTGAGCACTCGCGAAACCTATATATCCTGCTTTAGCAAACTTCATGGACGATAATTATATCATATAATATGGTTTTTTTCTATTTTAATATGTAAACTTTATGTGAAATTTTAGCAGAATTTTCTTCCATCCCTGACCAGCCCGTTCCATTCTGGATGATCCAAGGCCAAACGGATCACTGTGACCAATCCATAGTTGGAATTGAACCGATAAAAGATCAGGAACCGGCCACTTGGATAACATCGGATCCCCTCCAGATCCAGGAGGGAATCCCGGGCATTGGCCGCTAGTTTCGGAGAGTCTTCCAATACCAGGAGCACTCGATCCAACTCGTCCAATTCTGCCTGGTTGCAGCTTCCTTCCGCCTTCTTCCGGTCCCGCAGGGCCTCACAAGTCAGCACCAGGCTGCCCTGTACATCTGGCAGATCTTCCTGTTCCAGGCTTTTCAGGCCCTGGGCAGCAAAGGCCCTCACCTGTTCCCGCATGGTCTCGTCCATTACCGTTCCTCCGAATTTCCGTAAAAAGAGGGCTGCCGCTAAACGACAGCCCTCTTGCTCTTTATGCTTCGGCTTCCACCGGGTAAACGCTGATCGTACGACGATCTTTGCCCCATCTTTCGAAAGCAACCTTGCCGGCTACTTTTGCATAGATGGTGTAGTCTTTACCCATACCAACGTTCTGGCCCATGTGGAAACGGGTGCCGCGCTGACGGACGATGATGGAACCTGCGGTTACCAGCTGACCGTCATGGGCTTTGGTCCCCATGCGCTGTGCGTTGGAGTCACGGCCGTTGTGGGTAGAACCGGACCCTTTCTTATGAGCGTGTAATTGAAGGATTAATTCGAACACGATGTTCACCTCCTGTGTTCCTTGATCATAAGGTAATCCTGGGAATACGTCTTCTGGAGATGGCGCAGGCCGCAGACCATGGTCTTCAGCACTGCATCCGTCTTTGCATCCGGCTCATCCACCAGTCTTACCGCCAGGCTGCCGTCTTCCTGGTCAATGGTGTAATCCACCTTCCGATGGAGCACTTCATTGAGGCCATTGGCGGCCACCTGGGTATTCAGGGATACAGCATAACATACTTCATCGAACCCTTCCGGGCTGTACTCCGCATGTCCCGATACTCTGTACCGCCTGATCCTGCCATGCCGATTGTAGTAGATATCTACGGCAATCATGGCTTATGCTTCGATAGAAGTGATTTCAACCTGGGTGAAAGGCTGACGATGACCCTGGCGTTTCCGATAGTTGGATTTTGCTCTGTATTTGAAAACAAAGATCTTATCGGCTTTGCCCTGTTTAGCGACCTTAGCGGTCACTTTGGCGCCGGCTACGGTAGGAGCCCCTACTTTCACATCGCCATCGTTGACAACCGTCAGGACTTCGTCAAAAACGACTTCCTGGCCTTCTTCAACGTTCAGTTTTTCAACGTTCAGTACATCGCCTTCGCTGACGCGGTACTGTTTGCCACCTGTACGGATAATAGCGTACATATTCTGCACCTCCCTCATTCCAAGACTCGCCGAATACGGTAACTCCTTCCGGAGTTTTTCGGAACCTCTCCGGGCGGTAGTGCCAAATTCACATTCAGCCTTGCTAGTATACTATAAGACCGCCAAAAAAGCAAGTTTTTCTTTGGGATCTCCCTTTCCCCTCCCGGAAACAGGAACTTTTTTCTGTATGCCTGGAAGGGGAAACATGCTATAATAATTGAATTGCAAACCTAAGAAAGGTCGTGAGAATCAAAGATGAAAGAAATGATCCGTCTGGTGGGGATCACCAAGGAATTTGAAGGAGAACTGATCATCCCCACTCTCAATCTGACTATCTGCGACGGGGAATTCGTAACCCTTTTAGGCCCCTCCGGCTGCGGGAAGACCACCATGCTGCGCATGATCGCCGGTCTGGAAACGCCCACGGCAGGCCATATTTTTTTGGACAACGAAGATGTCACCCAACTGGCGCCCTATAAACGGGATGTGAACATGGTGTTCCAACACTATGCCCTTTTCCCTCATATGACAGTGGAAGAAAATATCCGTTTCGGGCTGCTGATGAAGAAAGTCCCCCGCAAAGAACAGCAGAAACGGATCGCTGATGTGCTGCATCTGACCCAGCTGGAAGCGCTCCGGTACCGGAAGCCCCAACAGATGAGCGGCGGACAGCAGCAGCGCGTAGCCATTGCCCGGGCCCTGGTCAACAATCCCAAAGTCCTGTTGCTGGACGAACCATTGGGTGCCCTGGACTACAAACTGCGGAAGACCATGCAGCTGGAACTGCGGAATCTGCAGCAGCGGCTGGGCATCACTTTCATCTACGTCACCCACGATCAGGAAGAAGCCCTCACCATGAGCGATCGGGTCATCATCGTAAACGGTGGCCGGATCGAACAGGACGATCCTCCAGCCAGAATCTATCAGTATCCCCGGAGCCGGTTCGCCGCCAGCTTCATCGGAGAAAATAACTTTTTCCCTCTTCCGGATGATGATAGCCGGCTGCTGTCCGTGCGGCCCCAGTTCATCAATGTGTGTGCCCTGGACGGTAGGGAAAGTCAGGGCACAAAACCTTTCTACACCGGGACCATCGAGCAGATCCTGTTCTGCGGGACCTTCGACAAACTGTTCATCCGCTTGGACGATTCCCGGGAAATGGTCACAGCCTACCAATATTATGAAGACTATCGGAAATGGTCCGTGGAAGACCGGGTAGGGATCTGGTGGAACACCCAAGACGGTGTCCAGGTGACGAAATGAAGCGGGGGAAACTGCTGGTACTGCCAGCTATGGGATGGCTGGGGCTTTTCTTTGCCCTGCCGCTCCTGATTGTGGTGGTGGTCTCCTTCGCCTCCCGTACAGCCTATGGCCAGGTGGTTTTTCAATGGAACCTGGCCAACTATCTCCGTTTTCTAGAACCCTTGTATCTGAAGATCTTTGTCTTCACCCTGGGCACCGCTTTTGTCACCACCCTCTGGACCTTTGCCATGGGTTACCCGGTTGCCTATACCATTGCCATGATCCTGCCCAAAAAATGGCAGCAGGCCGGGATCATCCTGGTGATGATCCCTTTCTGGATCAACTTCCTGATCCGTTCCTATTCCTGGGTCATCATCCTCCGGGCCCAGGGACTGGTCAATACCTTCCTGCTCCATTTCGGCTTCATCGAGAAGCCTCTGGGACTGCTGTACAACAATACCGCCGTTCTCCTGGGGATGGTCTATGGTCTGCTTCCCTTCATGGTCCTTCCCATCTATGTTTCCCTGGAACAGATGGACAAACGGCTGCTGGAAGCGGCCAGCGACCTGGGAGCCTCCCCCTTCACGGCCTTCCGGAAAATCACTCTGCCACTCACCCTGCCCGGAGTGGCAGCCGGTTCCATCCTGGTGTTCATTTCCTCCCTGGGGATGTTCGTAGTCCCGGATATCATGGGCGGTGCCAAAAGCTCCCTCATGGGCAATGTGATCCAGAACCAGTTCCTGGCTGCCCGTGACTGGCCCTTCGGCTCAGCCCTTTCCATCATCCTGGCACTGCTATCCCTGGTGATGATCATTCTGTATTACAAGGCTTTGGAAGCCCAGAAAGGAGGAAAACGTCATGAAGAAAAACTGGCGTAGCGCCACTTTGGTAGCTTATTCCCTGGCCATCCTGGCCTTTTTATACCTGCCCCTCCTGATCCTTTCCCTGTATTCCTTCAATGATTCCCGGATCAACGCAGTATGGACCGGTTTTACCTTAAAATGGTACATCTCCCTGCTCCATAACGACCGGGTGCTGGAAGCCCTGGGCAACAGCCTGCTGATTGCCGCCATCACCACTGTGGTCACTACGGTCATGGGCACCCTGGCAGCCCTGGCGCTCCACCGCTACCAGTACCGCTGCAAACTGCTGATCAACAGCCTGCTGTACCTGCCCATCTTGATTCCGGAAATCGTCATGGGGCTTTCCCTGCTGGTACTCTTTTCTCAAGTGGGGATCCCCTTGGGACGGCCAACGCTGATCATCGCCCACATCACCTTCTGCATCTCCTTTGTGATCATTACCGTAGGTGCCCGGCTGGAAGGCTGCCGGCAGGACCTGGAAGAGGCGGCCAGCGATCTGTACGCTACGCCTTGGCAGGCCTTCCGGTATGTGACCTTTCCCATGATCCTGCCCGGGATCGTCGCCGGTGCCCTGATGGCTTTCACCCTGTCCATCGATGATTTCGTCATCAGCTTCTTTGTGGCCGGTCCCAATTCCACCACCCTGCCCCTCTACATCTACGCCATGGTCAAGAGAGGGATTTCTCCCCAGATCAACGCCCTCTCCACCTGCATGATGCTGGTCACCATCTCCCTGGTAGTGGTTTCCCAGCTGCTGCAGAAGCGGGGCTACCACTCTTCCCGAAAGGACTGATGCTGCGTGAAAAAGATCCAATGGCTGTGCTGCCTCGTTTTGACTCTCCTGCTGTTCATGACCGCCGGCTGCGGCGAAGAAAAGAAACAGCCGGAAGAAGGGAAGCATGTCCTGAACCTGTTCAGCTGGGCCGATAATTTCGACCCGGAAGTCATCAAGGCTTTTGAAAAGAAATATAACTGCAAAGTCAACTACGACGTCTTTGCCAACAACGAAGAACTGTTAGCCAAGCTCCAGGCAGGAGGCGCCCAGTATGATCTGATCCAGCCTTCCGACTACATGGTCTCCACCATGATCAAGCTCAACCTGCTGGAAAAGCTGGATAAAAAGGCCATCCCCAATACGAAGAACATGATGGACAATCTCCAGCATCCCCAGTTCGATCCTACGGGCGAATATTCTGTAGTCTACACCTGGGGGATGACGGGAATCGTCTATAACAAAAAATATGTGAAGACCCCGCCTTCCTCCTGGAATGATTTATGGGACCCGGAATACAAGGGACGGGTCATCCTCCTCAACGACAGCCGGGAAGTCATCGGCATGGCCCTAAAGAAAAACGGATGGTCCAATAATTCCACTGATCCGGAACAACTGAAAAAAGCCTTCCAGGATCTGGAAAAACTGGTCCCCAATATCCTGGCCTACGATACGGACGGCCTCAAACAGAAATTCATCGCCGAAGAAGGCTGGATAGGGACCATGTGGTCCGGGGATGCCTCCTTCAGCTACAAGGAGAATCCCAACCTGGGCTTTGTGATCCCCAAGGAAGGGACTCTGGTCTGGGCCGATACCCTAGCCATCCCCAAAGGAGCCAAACACAAAGACCTGGCAGAGAAATTCATCAATTTCCTGTTCGATCCGGAAATCAGTGCCAAGAACTATGAAGCCATCGGCTACAACGATCCCAACAGCAATGCCCGGAAATACCATTCCAAGAAATATCTGGAGGACCCCATGCTGAACACCGCCATCACCCATCTGAAAGAGGGTGAATGGCTCCACGACATCGGGGATGGGATTACCCTGTACGACAAATATTGGACGGAACTGAAGACCATACGATAAAGGGGGGGTGTGAAAAATTCACACCCCCCTGTCACTGGTCTCTTGTCACAGGTCTCTGGACGAGTGACCAAAAAGGTGCTGTAAAAAAATGATTTTTCACAGCACCTTTCCTTTGGCCCGAGACTCGTGACCCGAGGCTCGTGACCGGTGCCGCGTAGGCGGCACCTATTATTTTGCCTGGTTGTTCTTGACCTGCTTCACTTCTACAGGGATCATGTTCAGCGCCTGGAGTTCTGCCTTCTTGCCTTTGACACTGAAGACAAAGGTCACCTGCACATTAGGGGCTTTTTTGGCATCGCCGATATAGATCAGGCGGTCACCATCCATAAATTTATCCAGACGGACCAGCTTCAGGTTGCTGATGCCGCCCAGTTCTTCCGTCACGCCCTTTTTCATATTAGCCAGAGCAACTGCCGTGAAATTTTTCTGGAGAGCCGGAGAGAATCCGGTGGAAACTTCTGCCAGCTGTCCCTTGCCCTGGAGCAGTCCGAAGACCTTCGTCGTCGTTGCTTCTTCCTGGGCCAGCAGGTCACTGGCCGGGCTGGCAAAGCCCAGACTGGCCATACCCAGAGACATGACTGCCGTCAGCATCATGATGATTTTTTTCATATCCAATCCATCCTTTCCGTATATCAGATATTGTCTTTCCCGATCCGTTCCATGGCTTCTTTGGTGCCTTCATGGGTCCCGAACGCACTAAGCCGCAGATAGCCTTCGCCCATGGTGCCGAAACCGGCGCCAGGAGTCCCTACGATGGCCAGGTCGTTCAGCAGATGGTCGAAATAGTCCCAGCTGCCCATGTCGTTGGGGCATTTCACCCACACATAGGGAGAATAGACACCGCCATAATAGGTGTATCCTTTCTTATCGAAGGTTTCCATCATCATCCGGGCATTTTCCCGATAATAGGCCAGCATTTCTCCGCATTCCTTTTCGCCCACGGGGGACATGGCGGCTTCCGCTCCTCTTTGGACAATGTAGTTCACCCCATTGAACTTGGTAGTCTGGCGGCGGAGCCACATTTTGTTCAGGCTCAGTTCCTGTCCTTCCGGTGTCTTCCGGGTTAGCTGCAGCGGCACTACGGTATATCCGCAGCGAGTTCCGGTGAACCCAGCGGTCTTGGAGAAGGAGCACAGTTCAATGGCGCAGTCTTTAGCCCCCGGAATCGCAAAAATGCTCCGCGGTACATCCGGATTGGTAATGAAAGATTCATAAGCTGCATCGTACAGGATGATGGCGTCATTCTTCCGGGCGTAGTCCACCCATTCCTTCAGCTGTTCTTTGCTATAGGCAGCCCCCGTGGGGTTGTTGGGAGAACACAGATAGATGATGTCCGCTTTGACAGCCGGGTCCGGCATGGGCAGGAACCCATTTTCTGGGGTTCCGTTCATGTACAGGATCTTACGGCCCCGCATCACATTGGTATCCACATAGACCGGATACACTGGATCCGGGACCAGGACCACATTGCTGTCATCAAACAGATCCGTGATGTTGCCACAGTCGCTCTTGGCCCCGTCACTGACGAAGATTTCTTTGACATCAAGTTCAACGCCATGCCGGGCGTAATATTTCTGGATGGCTTCCTGGAGGAATCCATAGCCCTGTTCCGGACCATACCCTCTGAAGGTTTCTTTATGTCCCATTTCTTCCACAGCCTTTGCCATGGCAGCGATGACGGAGGGGGCCAACGGGAGCGTTACATCTCCAATGCCCATCTTGATGATTTTCTTTTCTGGGTGTGCCTCACTGAAAGCCCTTACCCGTGCAGCAATATCTGCAAACAGGTAGCTTTCCTTCAACTTTGCAAAATTTCCATTCACTAAGGCCATATCTGATTCTCCTTTAATGCAAAACGATGTATTCCCCTGTGGAACCTTTATTTATTGTAAAGTAGGCTCAGAGGAATGTCAATTATTTCAACTTTTCTTCCAAAATTTCTTCCGGAATCTCGATTTCCCCTTCATAGACCGTAGTGGCAGGCCCCTTCAGTATCACCGCATCGTCTTCCCCGATACGGACCTGGAGCATGCCCCCTTTGGCTTCCACTTTCAAGAATTGACCGCGGGTTCCCGCTTTCCCCAGGACCACGCAGGTATACCCTACAGCACAGGCCCCCGTACCGCAAGCCCAGGTTTCTCCGCTGCCCCGTTCCCAGACCCGGAACTTCACATAGTTTCCATCCACCACCTGGACAAATTCCACATTGGTCCTTTCAGGAAAGAGGGGTGAATTTTCGATGATCCGTCCCACGGCTTCCACCGGGGCTGTCTCCACATCCTCCACGAAGCAGACAAAATGAGGATTTCCCATGGAGACTGCGGTTCCCCGGACTGTCAGAGACGTGCCATCCGGCCGGGTGAACGTCACAGGCTGATCCACACAAGTCCCTGCCGGCCAATCCATGGGCAAAGAAGATACCTGTGTATCAGCTTTCCCCATATCCACTTCCGCCAGGACCACTTTGCCATCCTGTACTGTCATTTGGATAGTCTTGATGCCTCCCAGCGTCTCCAGGGTGATGGTATCCTTCTGGGTCAAGCCTTTGTCATAGACATATTTGGCGATGCACCGGGACCCGTTCCCGCACATTTTCCCTTCCGATCCATCCAGATTGAACATCCGCATCCGAAAATCGGCTTTTTCTGAAGGACAGATGCAGATCAGCCCATCAGACCCTATGCCAAACCTCCGTGGACTGATGTATTCCGAAATTTTCTCCGGATTGGGCAGCATCCGATCCATACAATCCACATAGACATAATCATTGCCGCAGCCATGCATTTTGGTGAATTTCATTTTCATGGAGTTCTCCCCCTCATCTTCTATTGAATCTTCATTATATCATGAAAGCCCCGGCTCTGCACGGGTAGGGGGTTACCTAAAAGTGCCTTCTTTTATTTTTGCAGAAGTTATGGTAAGCTAACCAAAACAAAGGAGGCTGTTTAGCTATGATGAAGAAAAAATTACTCACCCTTTCCCTGGGACTGCTGCTGTGTGGGATACTGCCGGGCGTTGCTGGCGCGGCTCCCCATTTCAAGAACAACAAAGAACTGGCTGCCTATTTCTGGAACCAGATCTTCAATGAACACCATCCAGAAGTCATTGACCAACTGACGGGCGATCACTATATTCAGCACAACCCTGGCTTTAAAGACGGGAAAGAGGCTTTTAAGGAAGGCGTTACCGGATTCCTGAAGGAATTCCCGGAAAGCACCGCAGAAATCAAGCACATGGGGGCAGATGGGGACCTGGTATTCATCCACAACCACATCAAACTGAACGCCCAGGACCGTGGCCAGGCGGCCGTGGATATTTTCCGGGTCAAAAAGGGCAAAGTCGTGGAACACTGGGATGTGATCCAGGATATCCCGGAAAAAGCAGAAAACAACAATACCATGTTTTAAAAAGAGGGGATGTTGCTCATGCAACATCCCCTCTTTTCATCCCAAACAGCGGTCCACCCACTGATTGATCTGTTCCATGACCTGGACAAGCTGTTCTCCTTCTGGAGAAAGACGGTATTCCACCATTCCGGAAGGATCATCCTCCTCCCGCCGTTCCACCAGATGATTCCGTTCCAAGATCCGCAGATTCTCCGTCAGGACCTTAGCGCTGATGCCCGCCAAGGTCCGCTGGAGTTCCCGGAAATGGCAAGGATGGGTGGCCAGGGCCAGCAGCAGGTCCGTCCGCCACTTCCCCTTCAGGACCGCCATGAAACAATCAAAGGGACAGTCATAGGCTTTTCCATCAAAATGCACCATCCGCACTTTCCCTCCTTTCCCAGACACTCTTCCCTTATCCCTCTGCACTCGTCACTCTTCACTTTTCCCCACCGTCACTGTATCCACTAGTGTCCCGTCCGGCAGGAAGCACTGGATTTCCAGGGAATCTTCCTTCTTTTCCAGTACCAGATAATTGTCCGTTTCCGGCTGGGGTGCCACGGTCAGATCCAGGGGATGACGCTTCCAGAGGCCGGGGTACCGGACATCCCCGGCCACTCCGGTGATCACATAGGCAGGGCCCCGGTCCGCCCGCTGGAAGTCATAGATCCTTCCCCGGTTCCGGTAGGTGTGGAGATGGGCGCTGAGCACCAGATCCACCCCATACTGGTCGAAGAGGGGCATCCATTCCCGTCCTTCTTCTGAAAAACCTTCTGCCCGCTCCCGTCCCGGCCGGGTTTCCGGATTGAACCCATACTGGAGGGGATCCTTGTGCATCAGGACAATGTTCCAGTTTTTCCGGTTCCGAGCCATGTCTTCCTGGAACCATTCCTGCTGGTCTCGTGTCAGATCAGGTTCCCACTCTTTCAGCTCCGTGTTTTGGGTGTTGAGCACCACGAAATGCACATCCCCTACGGTAAAGGAATAGAACTGATTCCTATATTTTTCCCGGCCATTGTCCGGCAGGGAGAACCGGTGGAGATACCCTTCCGGCATCCGCACCTTCCAATTGAGGTCATAGGTCTCATGGTTCCCCATGATAGGAGCCACAGGGATTTTCTCCGCCATAGGTTCCACCACCCCGAACCAGGCGTTCCACTGGCTGCTGTCTTCTCCGTTGTCCACCAGGTCCCCCATGTTCACAAAGAAACTGGCATCCGGGTTCCGCTGCCAAGCAGGCTGGGCGGTAGTCTTCCACACGCTGTAATCCGCTGACTGGGAATCTGGGAAAATCAGTGCCTTGAACGTATGGCCAGCAAAAGCTTTCAGAGCCATCCATTCCGTAGCCTTTTTCCCCACCCGGATCCGGTACTCATAGCTCTGCCTCGGTTCCAGCTTATCCAGACGGGCAGTATAGACCCATGTGGTCTTCCCTCCGTCCGTAAACTTTTCTTTCTCCACGGGAACAGTCTCCATGCCATCCTTTCCTGTTTGCCGATATTCCAGTACCGGCTCTTTTACCTCATAATCCGACTGACACTGGATCACCCGGCTCCGGGAAGGATCCGCCGTCATCACCTGCCGGATATCCCGAGCCTCCACCTGGTCCAACAGGTCATAATGGATAGCTGCTCCTCGGGCCTGGTCCAGCTTCCCCAGGGCCCAGGTCCGGAACCAAGGCGAAAGATGCCAGCTCCCGGCCAGCAGGGCTCCCAGCAGTACCAAGATCCCCATCAGGATCTGTCCTTTTTTTATGGAAACGTTCTTTTCCACCGTACTTTTCACTCCTTTTGTTGCACTACTTGTCTCTATATAGCATAAAAGATTGGCTGCCGCAATACAAATACTTTATGGTCATGGGATTTTATACGGAAACAGTATACTGGCCAAAAGAGTGAAAAGCAACTGAGAAAATTCAGGCTTTCCAAATATACGCCCATGGGGTATAATGTCCTTATATGAATTCTTAGTATCTCAGGAGGATTTTCATGAAGAACCTGCAAAAACAGCTCCGGGCCGCCATTGTCCAGGCTGCCCCCATTCTCTTCAATAAAAAAGCCACCCTGGAGAAGGTGGTCCGGCAGATCCAAGAAGCCTCCGCCTATGGAGCGGAGCTCATTGTATTCCCGGAATCTCTGGTACCCTGCTATCCCTACGGGCTGACTTTCGGCTTTACTGTAGGCAGCCGGAAGGAGGAAGGCCGGAAGGATTGGAAATTGTATTACGACAATGCGGTCCTGATACCGGATGACACGGTGTCTCTGGCAGCTGCCGCCAAAAAGGCCCGGGCCTGGGTCAGCATCGGCGTCACCGAACGGGATCCGGTGAACTGCTCCCTGTACTGCACCAATCTGGTCTTCTCTCCGGAAGGGAAACTGGCTTCCGTCCACCGGAAGATCAAACCCACCGGTTCCGAACGATACATCTGGGCGGATTCCCACGTGCCGGAAACCTACTTCCCGGTGGTGGATACCCCCTGGGGTAGGATGGGCAGCCTGATCTGCTGGGAAAACTACATGCCCCTGGCCCGAGTGGCCCTGTACCAGAAAGGGATTTCCCTGTACCTGGCACCCAACACCAACGACAATCCGGAATGGCAGGACACCATCCGGCATATTGCCATTGAAGGCCACTGCTATGTATTCAATGTGGACCAATACTTCACCCGGGACATGTATCCGGCTGATTTGCTCGAACAGGACGAAATCGGCCGGTTGGATGACATTGTGTGCCGGGGCGGCAGCTGCATCATCGACCCCTACGGCCACTGTGTGACGGAACCGGTCTGGGACAGGGAAGCCATTGTGTATGCGGATCTGGACATGGACAAAGTCCCCATGAGCCGAATGGAATTCGATGCCACCGGCCACTACACCCGGCCGGATATCCTGGAACTGAAAGTCCATGACGGGAAAGACCGTTGACAAAACCGGGAAAACATCCTATACT
The DNA here is from genome assembly GCF_052216985.1 of Acidaminococcus nyctereutis. Lineage (NCBI taxonomy): Bacteria > Bacillati > Bacillota > Negativicutes > Acidaminococcales > Acidaminococcaceae > Acidaminococcus > Acidaminococcus nyctereutis. The sequence goes on along the minus strand of NZ_JBQOUY010000004.1, from coordinate 4,782 downwards.
GCAGCTAACAAATTTAAATTTATCAATATGAAAGGAGGCTGGGTTATGGAAAATCTAGGGGGAACGGCCCGCCTGTTCAAGGCTTTGGCCGATGAAAACCGGCTCCACATCCTGGAACTGCTCCAGCGGGGTGAACGGTGCGCCTGTGTGCTGCTGGAAAACCTCCATCTGTCCCAGCCCACCCTTTCCCATCATATGAAGATCCTGTGCGACGCAGGCTTTGTCACTGGCCGGAAAGAAGGCAAATGGGTCTACTATACCCTGAACCACCAGGCTGCCGGAGAACTGGAGTCCCTGCTCCAGGAGCTGTTCCAGGAAAGGACCGCCGCAGAGCCTGATGACTGCCAGTGCTCCCGCTGCCGGTGATTATTTTTACCTTAACATATTGATGAATTTAAATCTGTAAATTTAGTAAGGAGTGATTTGTGATGGAAAGAAAACCGTACAGATATTTGAACAGGCCATGTGCTGCCCCACTGGACTTTGCGGCCCCTCCATCGATCCGGAGCTGCTGCGGATTTCTGCAGTCCTGGATACACTGAAAAAACAGGGGATTTCTGTGGAACGGTACAATCTCACCAGTGCGCCTCTGAAATTCATCCAGACAAAAACAGCAGCGGAATTTCTCCAAACCCATGGACCGGAAGAACTGCCCCTGATCCTGGCGGACGGGAAAATCTGGATGAACGGCCGCTATCCCACCAATGAGGAATTCGCCCGGATGCTGGATTTCGATCTGGCCCTGCTGGACGAAACCTCCGCCCCACAGGACAGTGGGAATGAAGAAACCAGCTGTTGCGGTGGCGGAGAAGAGCCGGCTGCCGGATCCAGTTGCTGCTGCGGCTCCGGCTCTTCCAGCTGCTGTCAGTGAAAAAAGGAGACCATGATGGAACTGTATGATCCTTTTGCCGCCATCCGCACCAAGTATGTGTTTTTTACCGGCAAAGGAGGGGTGGGAAAGACTTCCACCGCCTGTGCCACCGCCGTGGCCCTGGCTGATGCCGGCCAAAAGGTCCTGCTGATCAGCACGGACCCGGCGTCCAATCTCCAGGACATTTTTTCAGTGAAACAGGATGAAACCCCATCCCCCATTCCCGGCGCTCCCGGACTGTGGGCCGTAAACCTGGATCCCGTAAAAGCCGCAGCCCAGTACCGGGAACGTGTGGTGGCCCCCTATCGGGGCCTTCTTCCCCAGGTGGCCCTGCGGAACATGGAAGAGCAGCTGTCCGGATCCTGTACCATAGAAATCGCCGCTTTCAATGCCTTCACCGATTTCCTTACAGATCCGGAAACGGCATCCGTCTATGACCGGATCCTGTTCGATACGGCTCCTACCGGCCATACGCTGCGGATGCTCCAACTGCCTTCTGCCTGGAGCCAGTTCATCAGCACCAGTACCCACGGGGCCTCCTGTCTGGGACAGCTGTCCGGTCTGGAAGGCCGGAAGGCCCTGTACCGTAAGGCCGTGGAAACCCTGGCAGATCCTGACCGGACCACCCTTCTCCTGGTGACCCGTCCTGACCATTCTCCCATCCAGGAAGCAGCCCGTGCCTCTCGGGAACTGGCCAAACTGGGCATTGGTCACCAGCAGCTGATTGTCAACGGCCTGTTGGAAAAGACCGATGACCCCGTTGCCCGGGAACTTTTCACCAAGCAGCAGGCTGCTCTGGCCTCCCTGCCCAGCGAGCTGCAGGCTCTGCCTTCCTGGCAGATTCCTTTCCGGAGCTACAATGTAACCGGGCTGGACCATATCCGGGCGCTCCTGAAGGGGGAAATGGCCCCTGCTGCTGTGAAAGGAAAAGGATCCCCGACTCCCGTCCACACCCTCCAGGATGTGGCGGAAGATCTGGAGCAAAACCACCGGAAGGTCATCTTCACCATGGGCAAAGGCGGTGTAGGAAAGACCACGGTAGCTGCCTCTCTGGCCCTCCGCCTGGCCCGCATAGGGCATCAGGTGCTGCTGACCACCACGGATCCGGCCGGTCATCTCCAGGAAGTCCTGACTCAGACAGACCAGATCCAGTTGTGCCAGATCGACGAGCAGGCTGAACTCCGCCGCTACCAGCAGGAAGTCCTGGATCAGGCCCGGAAAAACGGGCTGAAAGAAGGAGATCTGGCCTACATCGAAGAAGACCTCCGGTCCCCCTGCACCCAGGAAATCGCCGTATTCCGGGCCTTTGCGGAAATCGTGGCCCGGGCCGGGAACCAGATCGTCATCATCGACACCGCCCCTACCGGCCATACCCTGCTGCTCCTGGAATCCACGGAAAATTACGACCAGGAAATCCGCCGGACCCGGGGCACCGTTCCTCCAGCCGTCCATCAGTTGCTTCCCCGGCTGAAGGGACCGGAAACTGAAGTGGTGATCGTAACCCTGCCAGAAGCCACTCCTGTCTATGAAGCCCTGCGTCTGAGGCCGATTTGAAGCGGACCTGTCTGTGCAGCCGTTGGTGGGTCATCAACCGGTGCTTTAGCCGGACTCCTGCCCAAAGCCCTCTGCTGAAGGCCAAAGCGGCTCAGGAGATTCCCTGGATCAACCAGGTGGCCGCCCATACCAGTGGCCATGCAGCTTTGATTCCCTGGAAGCCCGAGGAAATCAAAGGAAAGGTATTGGAATCCCTATGAAGAAGAAACCCATTGTCGCATTTCTCTGTATCCAGAATTCCTGCCGAAGTCAGCTGGCCGAAGCTTTTGGACGCCATTTGGCAAACGAGACCTTCACCAGTTGTTCCGCCGGGACCCAGCCTGCAGCACAAATCAATCCTGCCACTCAACGGCTGCTGAAAGAGTACTACCAGATTGATATGGAGGGAGAAGGGCAGTATTCCAAGGGACTGGACAGTCTGTCTTCTGTGGATGTAGCTGTGACCATGGGCTGTGGGGTACAATGCCCCATGCTGCCCGGAGTCAGGATCATCAGTTGGGAGATTCCCGACCCTGCCGGTAACTCTGACAAGACCTTCCTCGCTGTCATGGAACTCATCCGAAAAAAAATCCTGGAACTTCAGGACCAGCTGAAAGGAGTCTATATGCAATGACTGAAGAAAAACAAGTGGGCATCAGCCCGTTCCAGAGATATTTTTCTCTTTGGGTATTCCTCTGCATGGTGGCTGGTGTACTGGTGGGCCATTTCCTGCCGGCTGTTCCCCGAGTCCTTGACCATTTACAGATTGACGGGATTTCCATACCCATTGCCATCCTGATCTGGATCATGATCTATCCCATGATGATGAAGGTGGATTTCCAGAGCATCCGTGAGGTAGGGCGCCATCCCAAAGGACTGTTTGTCACCTGGATCACCAACTGGCTGATCAAGCCCTTTACCATGTATGGTCTGGCTGCCTTCTTCTTTTATCATGGATTCCACGGATTCATTCCAGAGGAACTGGCCACCCAATATTTAGCCGGGACCGTTCTCCTGGGTGCAGCTCCCTGTACGGCCATGGTATTTGTATGGAGTACCCTGACCAAGGGAGATCCCGCTTATACGGTTGTCCAGGTAGCCACCAATGATCTGATCATCCTGGTGGCTTTTGTACCTATTGTCAAATACCTGCTGGGTGTATCCCATGTAACTGTTCCCTACAGCGTGCTGTTCCTGAGCATCTTCCTGTTCGTAGTGATTCCCCTGGCCGGAGGGATCCTGACCCGGATCAGCGTCATTCAACGGAAAGGTGCTGCTTATTTCAACCAGATCTTTGTCCATAAATTCGATCAGGCAACCACCTGGGGACTGCTGCTGACCCTGGTGATCATTTTCAGTTCCCAGGCCCAGGTAATCCTGTCCACTCCCTTCCACATCCTGCTGATTGCCATTCCCCTGGTGCTCCAGACCTATCTGATTTTTGCCATTGCCTATGGAGTCAGCAATCTGCTCCACCTGCCCCACAGCATTGCGGCCCCAGCCGGCATGATCGGTGCCTCCAACTTTTTTGAACTAGCCGTAGCCGTGGCCATTGCCCTGTTCGGAGTCACCAGCCCCGCCGCCCTGGCCACTACAGTAGGTGTGCTGACAGAGGTGCCGGTGATGCTGAGTTTGGTGAAAATAGCCAACAAATAAAGAACGAGGGTGTTGCACCGACGGTGCAACACCCTCGTTCGGTCAGCGGTCAGTCGTCAGCTGTCAACAGCCGATGGAAATCAATTTTTGCAAATTGATTTTGAAACAGCATAAACCGTAGGGGGCGCAGGCCCGGCGCCCCGCCCAACGCACAAATAATCAGCATCCAAACGGGCTGCCCGGCGTGCAGCCCCTACGGTTCCGAGTGACCGTTGACCATTGACATACACAAAAACGCCTGCATCTTTCGATGCAGGCCTTTTTCTTAACCGGCAGCTCCCTATCCTCCCGGACCGTTTCCAGTCGAGTACTTTCGGCGTATAAGGGCTTAACTGCTGTGTTCGGCATGGGAACAGGTGGATCCCCTTAGCTATCGCCACCGGATTTTCAATTGAAGGCATGAGCCCTCAAAACTTCATGAAGAGACTTTTTAGTTCATCGTTGTTCGTTGGTCGTTCATCGCTGAACCACCTTCGTCAATGGCCCGATTTAAGTCAAGCCCTCGACATATTAGTACAGGTCAGCTTAACATATTGCTACGCTTCCACACCCTGCCTATCAACCTGGTCTTCTTCCAGGTGTCTTACCAGCTTGCGCTGTGAGAGATCTCATCTTAAGGATGGTTTCACGCTTAGATGCTTTCAGCGTTTATCCGTTCCGGACGTAGCTACCCAACTATACCCTTGGCAGGATAATTGGTACACCAGCGGTCCGTCCACTCC